>NZ_JAGPXJ010000034.1:0-4060 GCF_018070605.1 Streptomyces sp. B15 | reverse complement strand
CGCGCCGCATCAGCCGATCGTGTGACTCCAAAACACGCGCGATTCCTTGGAAACTGTCGTGCCGGGCACATGGGACGACACTTCGAGTCGTAGAACCGTGAATTCCCCGAGAAAGGCGTCGTGAATTCGCAGAAAGAGGAGCGATTCGCAGCCCGGGTATTGCTTGAGCGTGCGGCGGGGGCGAGTTACGGTCGTTGTGTTCCTGGAAAACAGGAAACCGAAATCCCCGTTAATTGACCGCGTGAAAAGCGGTGACGGGAGAAGTGTATCTGTGGGAGGTACTTCGATGAACACGCAGTTTGCCGCAGCCGCACCGGACTACCGTATTGACGGATTCGAGCCGGAGTCGGAATCCGTGGAATGGGACTTCGACGCCATCACGCTCAACGACGACATGTACGCGGTGCTGGCTGTGCACCACACCGCCGACGGCCGTGACACCTACCTGTTGTGCTACGACAAAGCGGCTGTCTGGGAAAACGCCCCGGGCACGGCTGAGTACGTGGCCGTGCACATCGCGCGCGATCTCATCGGGCGTACGTTCACCATCAACGCCGAACGCCTGCCCACCGAACCACTGGCCCTGAACTGGCTGCTGTCGGAAGGCTGCCCCACAGACGCGATCAAGCCGGACCAATTCCCCGGCCCGCGCCCGGCGGACACCCTGACATCACGGCTGCAAGACCAACTGCGCTACAGCCCGGAAGGCCGGTACACGCTGCTGTACCACCACACCCACAACCCCGGCACCTTCCGGGACGGCATTGAGGTCACCGTCCTGATGCGCGACAACCACCCTGACGCAGCGGAACGGCCCTGCCGAGTCTTCCTCGAAAAGGTCGCCCCATCCTTCGAGTCCTACACAGTGCGCGAAGGTGCCTTCCCCACCCCGGAGGCGGCGGATGAGTGGCTGATGAACCGGGAGTCGCCGCTGCCGCTGGCCCCGGAGCCGCCGTGCCAGAGCGGCACCGACAGCCGCATCGGCTGAGCACCTTTCTGCCGGGGGCAGTCCCCTGCCCAGCCCCTGGGCTGCCCCCGCTGCACCCCCCTCAACTGAGCTTCCCGGGGCGTGGGCGTTGAGCCGCATCTGCTCCGCCGCACTTCCCCTGATCACCACCGGTTCGAAGTCCTGTTGCGCCGTACGGAGGTACCGCCATGCCGAAAACCGCCGCCGCCCACGCCCCTACTTCCGCCGCTGCTTCCCCCGTTCCCGCCCCCAATACCGCATCAGCTTCCACCGGGAAGGCACGGCCCGGGGAACTGCGGGCGCGGGTGGCCCGGGTGCTGGCCGACGATTCCCAACGGCACTTCACCGTAGGGGAGGTGGTGCGGACATTGGGCAACTCCGGCGGTGCCATCGGGAACGCACTGGAGAAACTGGTCGCCCGGGGCGAGGCCGTTCGGATCGCCGACAACCCGCGCACCTACCGGGCCAACGCCGCGACGGCCGCCGCAGCGCAGACGGTGAGCGTCACCCCGTCCGCCCAGCGCCAGCGCGGACGTCCCGGAACGGGCGCCAAGTCTGCCGCACCCCCGGCGGCCACTGCTGCGCGGCAGCACAAGCCTGCGCCCCCCTCCGCTTCGGCACCCGCTCCGACCGGCGCACAGAGCGGTAGGCCGAGCCCCATCACACGGCCCAACGGGATGAAATACCACCCGCGCGAGTTGGCGCAGATGCCGGACGTGGAGGCGCTGCGCAACCTGCGAAAAGCAGGTGTGCCGGTGCTGTTGTACGGGCCGCCGGGCACCGGTAAGACCTCGGTGATCGAGGCGGCCTTCCCCGACCTGATCACCCTGGCCGGAGACGGTGACACCGAAGTGGCCGACCTGATCGGCGAATACACCCAGCGCGAAGGCGGCGGATACGAGTTCGTCTACGGCCCGCTGGTCACCGCCATGCAGGAGGGCCGCGCGCTGCTGGTCGATGACGCGACCCTGATCTCGCCAAAAGTGCTGGCTGCCCTGTACCCCGCCATGGACGGGCGGCGGCAAATCCAGGTCAAGGCCCACAAAGGCGAGACGATCACCGCCGCTGAAGGGTTCTACGTGATCGCCGGGCACAACCCCGGCGTGCACGGCGCCGTACTGACCGAGGCGCTGGCCTCCCGGTTTTCCGTACAGATCCAAGTTGGTTCCGACTACGACCTCGCCGAAGCGCTCAAGATCCGCCCGAAGGCGGTGACGATCGCCCGGAACCTGGCCCGGCTCCAGGAAAAAGGCGAGGTCGGGTGGGCGCCCCAGCTTCGCGAACTGCTGGCCTTTCAGAAGGTCGAGGCCGTACTCGGGGCCGAGGCGGCGTTCGCCAACCTGATCGGCATCGCCCCCCTGGAAGACCGGGATGTGGTTGCTGACCTCGTCCGCAAGGTCACCGGACACCGCGCCCGACCACTGTCCCTGGGCCGCCAGCTCTAACCCCACCCCGATGGCCCGGCGGTGCCCCCCGCCGCATGCACCGCCGGGCCCCGCACCCGAACACACCTGATGAAAGGGAACTCTGCGTCATGCCCGCACACGCTCACGTTCATCACGGATGGCCCCCGCCCACCGAGGAGGAGCTCGGGCTGGCCCGCTGGGAGGACGACGGCGCCCCGCTGCCAACCCCGTCCCTGTCAGCGACCGCCCGGGAAGCCGAATGGCTTCGGGTCGGTGCCGAACTCACCGGCCGCATTCCCGAACTGGCAGACCGCCGCGACGTTGTGGTCAGCTGCCTGCCGCGCACCCGGGCAGGCGCCAAGGCGTTGTTCATCCCGGACCTCGCCGCCATGGAAGTCGCCACGTCCGTGTTCGCCCCGCTCCGCCCGGCCGAGATCAGTCCGGCCCGTGCGGGGGACGAGGAGAAGTACCCGGCTGCGTGGGGTGCCGTGGTGCACGAGGCGGCCCACGCCGCGCACTCATGCTGGACGCCGCCTTCCGCACTGCGCGGCAGCGCTGTAGATGCGGCGGGGGCGTTGTTGGAGGAGTCGCGTGCGGAAGCCGCGCACCTGGACCGCCGCCCGCACGACCGCCGCTGGCTGCGCGCCTGCGTGGCCCGGCTGGTCATGCCCGACTTCCCCACCTACACCCCGCCGACCCGGTGGGCCGCCGCCTACGCGGCAGGGCTGATCCTCGCCCGCCGGGATGCCGGAATCCTCGACGACGACGAGACCCGGGCCCTCAACGAGGCAGTGAGCAACATCCTGGGCAGCGACCTGCTGGCCACACTGGGCGGAATCTGGCAGGCGGCTCACAAGACGGCCGACACCGACGGGGACTCCATGCTCGACCACGCTCGTGCGTGGTGCGACACGCTTGGGCAGGACCCGGACCAGCCCGCGCCCAACCTCGGCAAGGACCCCAGGGAAGAGGCCGGAGAAGACGGCGAGTCCGGCGGTTCCGGGCGGGCCAGTGGCGAGGGGCTGGAGAAGGTTGTGGCCCGGGTGGTGCGGCGGGTTGCCGCCAGCGAGGCCGCTGTCGCTGCCGCAGCGGTAGCGGCCGAGGCTGCACAGCAGGCACGGGCCGAGGCGAAGAAGGCCCAGGCCGCTCACAAGAAGCAGGCCGCCGATATGGCGAAGAAGGTTTTCGCGCCCGGCCAGACGACCCCCTACGTCCCCGGAGAGGACGGCGAGGGACTCGCCGCACTCGGGTACAGCCCGCCCAGCCCCCTTGCCGGAACCCGCTTGCCCTTGGCGGCGGAGAAGTCGGCAGCCGGGCAATTGGCCCGTGCACTGCGGAATGCGGCTCACCGGGAACGCGTGACGACCCAGACCTCCTCGGCCGCGCCTCCTGGGCGGCTGAACATGCGCGGGGCACTGGTCCGGGACGCTCAAGCGGCGGCGGGCGCTACACCGACCGCGCGTCCGTGGCGCCGCACCCACCACCGGAACGTGCCCTCCCCGCCCCTGCGTGTAGGAATCGCCGTCGACGTGTCCGGCTCCATGCAGGCAGCTGAGGGCACCATCGCTTCGGCCGCCTGGATTCTCGCCAGGGCCACCGCCTTGACCGACCCCGACTCCCGCGTCGCCGCAGTCGCCTTCGACCTCGGCATCACTGCCATCAGCGCCCCCGGCCGCGCTTCCGGGCA
>NZ_JAGPXJ010000237.1:0-406 GCF_018070605.1 Streptomyces sp. B15 | reverse complement strand
ATTCCCGCGACACTCGACCACTTCGCGCTGGCCTTCCGGGTGAGCCCGCTGTAGCCGGTGGCCGGACTCGGCGGGGGGGGGGGGGGGGGGGGGGGGGGCCCCCCCCCCCCCCCCCCCCCCCCCCCCCCCCCCCCCCCCCCCCCCCCCCCCCCACGCCTCTCTCCCCGGCGCCCACGCGCCCGCTCCGTCCTATTCGCCCGAGGTCGCCTCGTCCTCGTCCACGGTGTGCAGGGCCTGCTCCTCCGGGGAGAGGCCACCGGACTCGCCCGTCTCCCTGCCGTAGACGTCCTGGCGGCGGGGCGGTGTCATCTCCGGATCGGCGCGCAGCTGCCCCGCCGGGTCGTCCGGCGGGCCGGAGACGGCGTCCCGCTCGGACTCCTCGGGCCGCTCCTCGGCGAGCCGCTCG
>NZ_JAGPXJ010000236.1:0-415 GCF_018070605.1 Streptomyces sp. B15 | reverse complement strand
CTCGCAGTACCTGCTCCAGGCGGTTCCGTATCTGGTCGTCATCGTGATCCTGGCGGCCCTCAGCCGACGCCGGATCAACGAGAGTCCGGAATCGCTCAGCAGAGTCTTCTGACCGGCTTCGCCGGTCGTCCCCACCGCCCATTCAGCGTGAACGCGCGGACCAACCCACACCGATGCACCCAACCCTTTCCACCCAACCCTTCATGGAGGAACGATGACCAGCCGACGAACCCGCCCACGTACCCGAGCAGCAGTGCTCCCCGGACTGCTTGCAGTGGCGCTCGGCGTCGCCGCGTGCGGCTCCGACGAACCGAGCGGCTCCGAGACCGACAGCAGCGACGCCGGAACCGATGCGGAGGGGAGTGCCGCAGCGGGTTCGAGCGGTGGCGTCGACACGATCGGCTTCATCTACATC
>NZ_JAGPXJ010000033.1:0-70915 GCF_018070605.1 Streptomyces sp. B15 | reverse complement strand
GGCGGCCCGCTCCCCGGGAGCGCGGCCTTCAGGACTGCTGCCCGGGAGTCAGCTTCTGCGGCAGCAGCTGCTGCTCCTGTTCCTGCTTCTCGGGAGCCTGCCCCTGCGCGGGCTGCTGACCGGCAGGCTTGCCCGGCTTCGCGGGCTTCGCGGGCTTCTGCTGGTCGGTCTGCCCGGGCTTGGCGGGCTTGCCGGGCTTCGACTGCTCGGTCTGGCCAGGCTTGGCGGGCTTTGGCTGCTCGGGCTTCGACGGGTCGGGCTTGGAGGCCGAGGGCTTCTGCGGCTGCTTCGGCTTCTGCTGCTGGGCGGGCTTCTGTTCGGTGGTGGGCTTCTGCTGCTCCAGCGGGTCGTCCTGCTGCTGACCGGGCTTCTGCGGCTTGCCCTGTTCCGGCTTCTGCGGCTGGGCGGGCTTGGGCTGCTGCGCGGGCTTCTGCCCCTGCGTGTCGTTGTCTCCCGTCGGGTCCGGCTTGCCCTGCCCGGCGCCGGTGTCGTGGTCGGCGGGTTGATGGACGCCGGACCGGAGTCCCGAGGCGTGATCCGCGGGCAGCGAGGACGCCGCGGAGGAGGCCGCGCCCGCCGCGCCGATGGCGAGCGAGCCGGCCAGGGAGACGGTGACGGCGGTGGCGGTGATTCTGTTCACGCGCATGTGCTCTCCTCCAATGAGCGTGCCGGATGGCACGTAGTGGGACGGAAACCACTTTTCGGGCGTTGCGTCAGGGACGCAACCGGAGCATCGCCGGACGTGTTCCTCCGCCTCGTCCGAGGGACGGGGCCATCCCTCCCTCGCGGGACCGTGCGCGCGGAGCATGGATAGGCTTGCCTGTATGACAGTTCCCTCGCAGCCCCAGCCGCAGCAGCCGCAGCACTTCGGGCCCGGGCACGGGGGCGGCTGGCCCGGCAACGAGCTGGAGGAAGCCCTGGCCGCCTCGCTCCAGGTGCCGCACGCGGGCGCCCGGCTGCTGGAGGTGCTGGGCCGCAGCAGCGTGTGGGTGCCGCTCCCGGAGGGGGGCGGCCGGGAGAGCCGCGAACTGGACCTGCCCACCATCGAGTTGGACGGCGCGGTCTATGTGCCGGTCTTCAGCTCACAGGAGCAGTTCCTGCACGTCGTCGGCTCGCACATGTCCTTCACCATCGCCCCGGCCAGACAGTTCGCGCGGGGGCTGCCCCCGGGAGTGGGCATCGCGGTCAACCCGGAGGGGACGGTGGGGGTGCCGCTGCCCGCCGAGGCCGTCGCGGAGCTGTGCGCCAACACCCCGAACGAGCAGGCAGCGGCCGGAGTCGCACGCGGGGCCCGGGTACGGCTGTTCGAGCCGGACTGGCAGGACGACCCGCTCTCCTTCCTCGCCGCCGCCTCGGCCGAGTTCGCGGCGCTCCCGGCCGTACGGACGGCCCGGCGGGGGCTCGCCAGTACGGAGGGTGACCCGCCCGCGCTGTTCATCGGGGTGGAGCTGGACCTGCTGGACCCCGAGTCCCGGCAGGCGGCGCACGATGCGCTCGGCAGGGCGCTGCACGCGGCGCAGGTGCGCTGGCCGGTCCAGATGGTGCTGCTCGATGTGGCCGACGACCCGGTGGTGGACTGGATGCGGCAGTGTGTCCGCCCCTTCTACGCCCGGGAGACCCCGGCCTGAGCACGGCTGAGGGCCGGCGCGGAGTCGGTACCCGGCCGGCGCGCGGGGCCGATCCGGTCCCAAGAGCGGACCCGAACTGAGTACGAGTACCGATGTCCCGGCCCCCTCTTAAGCTGGTTGGATAGTGGTGTGGGGCGACGAGTCGGGCAGGAACGGCGGCAGTGGTGGAAGGGCGGCCCAGGTGAGCGCGGGTGGAAGCGTCGAACAGCTCCTGCGGCGGGTGTCGCCCGGCGCGTACGGCACCTACGAGAACTATGAGGCCCTGCTCCAGGCGCTGGCGGGCAGCCAGGTGTGGATGCTGCTGTGGAACGGCCAGGCCGGTTCCCCCGACGCGCAGTACGGCAACATGGAGGTGGCCGGGTACGGCTACGCGCCCTGTGTGACCTCGGCCCAGGAGCTGGCGGCCTCCGGTTGGAACCGTGCGCACGAGGTCGTCGGCGGCCGCGACATCGCCGCGGCGCTCTTCCCCGATCGTTGGGGAATCTGGCTGAATCCGCATGCTCCCGGCGGCGGCGTCGGCATCCCGTGGCTGGACCTGCGGCGGATCGCGGTGGGTCTCGACCAACTCCCCGCCGGGCCCCTGCGGATCAGTGAGCCGACCCTTCAGATCCCGCAGTTCTATGCGCTGCTGACGCAGAACGCGCACCGGACGCCCGTCGTCCGTTCGCTGCGCCGCGCCTGGGTGCGGCCCGCGCTGGGCGTCCCGTATCTCACCGTGGGGCTGGACCTGTACGACAACGGTCCGGCGTCGGTCGAGGCCGCGCGGCAGATGATGGCCCAGTCGGTGGCCGCGGTGCCGGACGGGCTGCCCGTCTCCAGCGTCGCCATGGCGGACGACTACGATCCCGTGGCGATGTGGATGCGCAGCCAGTCCCGGCCCTTCTTCGACCGGGACGCGCACGCTCCGGCCGGTTACGACGCGTCCCGGGCGCCGGCTCCGGGCTTCGGTTACGGCTACCCTCGCCCCTTCTGACCCGGGGCCGGAATCCGGTCATTTTTCGACACCGCAGACGGTCCAGATCAGGACAAAATTGCGGGTCTCACACCGCTCAACGTCAACATCCGTCCGCATAACGGAACATGATGCGTCACATCACAGTTGCGCATCCTTTCCCCGGGAGGTCTGGCGACTGATCGTGAGCGCGATGAAGACTCCCGAGCCATAAGCCACCAGGAGGCCGCAGTCCGGCCTCCCGCCGGAACGGCTTGCGAACGTCTTCAGAAACTTTGACCGCTACAGCGGTGTGCGTGGACTGGTCAACTGCCGGTCGAGAAGGGGTCCCCAACACGATGACGGCACCACTGCACGAGGAAACGGCCGCGGAAACCGCGGTCGTGGAGCCGGCCCTCAACAAGGCCGAGAAGGCGATCGAGGGCCGCTCACTCGGCCGGATCGCCTGGGAGCGGCTCAAGCGTGACAAGGTGGCGCTGATCGGTGGCACGATCGTGTTGCTGCTCGTCCTGGTCGCGATCTTCGCGCCGGTGATCGCGGCGCTGACCGGTCAGTCGCCGAACGAGCGGCACGAAGACCTGATCGACCCGCTCTTCAGCACTCCCAAGGGCGCACTGGGCGGCATGTCCGCCGATCATCTGCTGGGTGTGGAGCCGGTCAGTGGCCGCGACATCCTCACCCGGATCGTCTACGGGGCGCGCGTCTCGATCCTCGTCGGCTTCCTCTCGGCCTTCGTCGCCGTCATCTTCGGCACCATCCTGGGCACGCTCGCCGGATACTTCGGCGGCTGGCTGGACGCGCTCATCAGCCGCGTGATGGACATGCTGCTGGCCTTCCCGCAGCTGCTGTTCATCATCTCCCTGATCTCCGTCATGCCGAACGACCTGTTCGGTCTGACCGGCACGGGCGTGCGACTGCTGGTGATGATTCTGGTCATCGGCTTCTTCGGCTGGCCCTACATCGGCCGCATCGTGCGCGGCCAGGTGCTCTCGCTGCGCGAGCGGGAGTACATCGAGGCGGCCCGCAGCCTGGGTGCGGGGCGCGGCTACATCATCGGCAAGGAACTGCTGCCCAACCTGGTCGCGCCGATCACCGTCTACATGACGCTGATGATCCCGACCAACATCCTCACCGAGGCGGCGCTCAGCTTCCTCGGGGTGGGCGTCAAGCCGCCGACCGCCTCGTGGGGATCGATGCTCTCGGACGCCGTGTCGTTCTACGAGTCCGACCCGATGTACATGATCATTCCCGGCGTCGCCATCTTCATCACGGTGCTCGCCTTCAACCTCTTCGGTGACGGCGTACGCGACGCACTGGATCCGAAGGGCACCCGTTGATCCCCCATCCCAGACCCCGGCCCCGCCCAGCCCGTGCGGGCCGTGACCTACCACGGAGGTTGCGAGACGTGACAACCCTACGCACATCGAGGCGCCGATTGGCCGCGCTTTCGGCCGTCGCCGCCGCCACGCTGCTGGCCACCACGGCCTGCGGCGGGGGCGACAGCGACAGTGAGGGCGGCGGCGAGTACAACGCGGGCGTCAACAAGGTCGCCAACGCCTCGAACAAAAAGGGCGGGACGCTGAAGTTCGTCGGTGTCCAGGACGCCGACTCCTGGGACACCACCCGGATGTACTACGGCTTCGTCTTCGACTTCGCGCGCTACTACAGCCGCCAGCTGGTCAGCTACTCGCCCAAGCCGGGCAAGAAGAGCCTGGACCTGAAGCCGGACCTGGCCACGGACAACGCGCAGATATCCGAGAACGGCAAGGTCTACAAGTACACCCTGAAGGACGGCCTGAAGTGGGAGGACGGCAAGCCGATCACCTCCCAGGACGTCAAGTACGGGATCGAGCGCCAGTGGGCGCAGAAGACCCTCTCCGGCGGCCCCACCTACATCAAGGACGTCCTCGACCCGAAGGGCAAGTGGAAGGGGCCCTACGAGGACGACGGCGGCTTCGACGGCATCAAGACGCCGGACAAGAAGACCATCGAGTTCCATCTGCCGAAGCCCAACGGTGACTTCGAGCAGATGCTGGCCATGCCGACCAACTCGCCGGTGCGCAAGGACAAGGACACCAAGTCCAAGTACACGCTGCACCCCTTCTCCTCGGGTCCGTACAAGTTCAAGTCGTACACCCCGAACAAGTCGCTGCTTCTGGTGCGCAACAAGCACTGGGAGCGCACCAGCGACCCGCTGCGCAAGGCGCTGCCGGACAAGATCAAGGTCACGCTGCTCACCAACCCCGACGAGCGCGACAAGCGCCTGATCAACGGTGACGCCGACCTCGACCTCAACCAGCGCGGTATGGAGGTCCAGGGCCGGCAGACCGCTCTCAAGCAGCACAAGGGCAACGTGGACAACCCGCAGACCGGGTTCATCTCCTACGTGGCCTTCCCGCAGAGCGTGAAGCCGTTCGACAACATCCACTGCCGCAAGGCCGCCATCTACGGCGCCGACCACAAGTCGGTGCAGACGGCGCGTGGCGGCCCGACCGCCGGTGGCGAGCTGGCCGTCAACATGCTGCCGCCCACCGTCCCGGGCCACGACGTCAACGACGACCAGTACGGCATCCGCAAGAACGGCGGAAAGGCCGACGTCGCCAAGGCCAAGGAAGAGCTCAAGAAGTGCGGTAAGCCCAACGGCTTCTCCACCACGCTCGCCGTGCGCAACACCGACAAGGCCGATGTGAAGTCCGCCGAGGCCCTGCAGGCGTCGCTGAAGAAGGTCGGCATCAAGGTCGAGATCGACGAGTTCGACGGTGCCCAGGGTTCCTCGATCGTCGGTAACCAGGCCACGGTCAAGCGCAAGGGCTACGGCATGGTCCTCTACGGCTGGGGCCCGGACTTCCCCAGTGGTCAGGGCTACGGCATCGAGCTGTGGCACAGCTCCAAGATCCGCGACAACGGCAACAACAACTACGCGCTGATCGACGACCCGAAGATCGACAAGGGTCTTGAGGACGCCATCGCCGAGCTCGACCCGGACAAGGCCGCCGAGAAGTACCGCGAGGTCAACAAGGAGGTCATGGCGGGCGGTTACTACCTGCCGCTGACCTACCTGAAGGTCGTCCAGTGGCGCTCGGACCGGCTCACCAACGTCTACTCGGCCGACTCCTTCAGCGGCTGGTACGACTTCGCGTCCCTCGGCGTCAAGTGACCCCCGAGGTCGCTGAGACCTCGACGTTCGCCACCGACATCACCATCTGACGGCGCCACCCGCCGCTGGCACGAAGGGCAGGTGAAGGCCGCTACGGCGGCCCGGCAGCCCACTCCCTGACCGGGAGTGGGCCCGGGCCGCCGACGGGCGGCCGGAGAGCAGTGCTCACATACCTCATCAGGCGGCTGTTCGCCGTCGCAGTGATGCTGGTCGTCATCATCCTGGCGGTCTTCTGCATCTTCTTCCTGATCCCCAAATGGACGGGGATCGACCCGGCCACCATGTTCGTCGGTAAGCAGGCCGACAAGGAGAGCGTCGAAGCCGTCCGCGAGAAGCTCCAGCTGGACGATCCGGTCCTGGTGCAGCTCTTCGAGTTCTTCAAGGGGCTGCTCGTCGGACGGGACTACACCTCCGGGGGCGACACCACGCACTGCTCGGCGCCCTGCTTCGGGTACTCCTTCCGTACCGAGCAGGAGATCTGGCCGGTGCTGACCGACCGGCTCCCCGTCACGCTCTCCCTCGCGCTCGGCGCGGCCGTGATCTGGCTGCTCATCGGCCTGACCGTCGGTGTGCTCTCCGCGCTCAAGCGGGGCAGCCTGTGGGACCGGCTGGCCATGACCGGCGCCCTGGCCGGCGTCTCGCTGCCCGTCTACTTCACCGGTCTGATCTCGCTGGCGGTCTTCGCCTACCAGCTCGACCTGGTGAGCAACTCCTTCACCCCGTTCGGCGACGACCCGGTCAAGTGGTTCAGCGGCATGATCCTGCCGTGGATCACCCTCGCCTTCCTCTTCGGCGCGATGTACGCCCGGCTCACCCGGGCCACCATGCTGGAGGTGATGGGTGAGGACTACATCCGGACCGCCCGTGCCAAGGGGCTCAAGGAACCGGTCGTCATCGGCAAGCACGCGATGCGCTCCACCATGACGCCCGTCCTCACGCTTCTCGGCATCGACATCGGCGCCCTGATGGGCGGCGCGATCCTCACCGAGACCACCTTCAGCATCCCCGGACTCGGGCAGGCCGTGCTCAAGGCGATCACCGACCGCGACCTCCCGCTGATCCTGGGCGTCACCCTCATCACCGCAACCGCCGTCGTCATCGCGAATCTCATCGTGGACCTGCTGTACGGCGTGATCGACCCACGAGTGAGGCTGGGATGACAGACCACGAACACAAGTCCCACAAGGACAACGAGCCCGGCACCGGCACGGCGGGGGCCAGGGTTCCCGGGCAGGCCGACACACCCCGCGACGCCGCTGCGGGCGCCGCGGCAGCCGCGGCCAAGGCGTCGGACCTGACCGGCACCGGCACCGCGCCCGGCGAGGTGGAGCTGGACAGGCGACCGCCCACGGCCTTCTTGGAGGTACGTGACCTGCGGGTGCACTTCCCCACGCAGGACGGCATGGTCAAGTCCGTCGACGGCCTCTCCTTCAAGCTGGAGAAGGGCAAGACCCTCGGCATCGTCGGTGAGTCCGGCTCCGGCAAGTCCGTCACCTCGCTCGGCATCATGGGCCTGCACACGGTCGGCCAGTACGGCAGGCAGCGCCCCCGGCTCTCGGGCGAGATCTGGCTGGACGGCCAGGAACTGCTCAGCGCCGACGCCGAGACGGTGCGCAAGCTGCGCGGCCGCGAGATCTCCATGATCTTCCAGGACCCGCTCTCGGCGCTGCACCCCTTCTTCACCGTCGGCCACCAGATCGTGGAGGCGTACCGCGTCCACCACGACGTCGACAAGAAGCAGGCCCGCAAGCGTGCCGTCGAGCTGCTCGACCGGGTCGGCATCCCGGAGCCGAGCAAGCGGGTGGACAGCTACCCGCACGAGTTCTCCGGCGGTATGCGCCAGCGCGCGATGATCGCCATGGCGCTGGTCAACAACCCCGAGCTGCTGATCGCGGACGAGCCCACCACGGCGCTCGACGTGACCGTCCAGGCGCAGATCCTCGACCTGATCCGGGATCTGCAGAAGGAGTTCGGCTCGGCCGTCATCATCATCACCCACGACCTGGGTGTCGTCGCCGAACTCTCCGACGACATCCTGGTGATGTACGGCGGACGCTGCGTCGAGTACGGCACCGCCGAGCAGGTCTTCTACGAGCCGCAGCACCCCTACACCTGGGGGCTGCTGGGCTCCATGCCGCGGATCGACCGGGACAGGTCCGACCGTCTGATCCCGGTCAAGGGCTCGCCGCCCAGCCTCATCAACGTCCCCTCCGGCTGCGCCTTCAACCCGCGCTGCCCGTACGCGGACGTCCCCAAGGGCGACATCACCCGCACCACGCGTCCCGAGCTGCGCGAGGTCAAGCCCGGGCACCTGTCCGCCTGTCACATGGCGCAGGAGGACAGGGAGCGGATCTGGAACGAAGAGATTGCCCCGAAGCTGTGAGCGCCGTGAGTGAGGACGACGAGCCGATGACGAAACCCGAGAAGTCCCCGGGCTCCGAGCAGACGGCCGGCTCCACGACCGCGCCGGGCGGCGGCCTGGGCACGAAGGAAGAGCCGCGCGAAGGCGAGCCGCTGCTGAAGGTCAGCGGCCTCAAGAAGCACTTCCCCGTCACCAAGGGCCTCTTCAAGCGGCAGGTGGGCGCTGTGCTGGCGGTCGACGGCATCGACTTCGAGGTCCGCGCCGGCGAGACCCTCGGTGTCGTGGGCGAGTCGGGCTGCGGCAAGTCGACGATGGGCCGCCTGATCACCCGGCTCCTCGAACCGACCGCCGGTGCCATCGAGTTCGAGGGCAAGGACATCACCCACCTGGGTGTCAGCGGGATGCGTCCGCTGCGGCGCGACGTCCAGATGATCTTCCAGGACCCGTACTCCTCGCTGAACCCCCGGCACACGGTCGGCGCCATCGTCAGCGCGCCGTTCAAGCTCCAGGGGGTGCAGCCCGAGGGCGGCGTCAAGAAGGAGGTCCAGCGGCTGCTGGAGGTGGTCGGGCTCAGTCCCGAGCACTACAACCGCTACCCGCACGAGTTCTCCGGCGGCCAGCGCCAGCGCATCGGCATCGCCCGCGCGCTGGCCCTGAGCCCGAAGCTGGTGGTGGCCGACGAGCCGGTCTCCGCGCTGGACGTCTCCATCCAGGCGCAGGTCGTCAACCTCCTGGACGATCTGCAGGAAGAGCTCGGCCTCACCTATGTGATCATCGCCCACGACCTGTCGGTCATCCGTCATGTCTCGGACCGGATCGCGGTGATGTACCTGGGCAAGATCGTGGAGCTGACCGACCGCAAGTCGCTGTACGACACGCCCATGCACCCGTACACGCGGGCGCTGCTGTCGGCGGTCCCGGTGCCGGACCCCCGCCGCAAGGCGGCCGACAGCCGGGAGCGGATCCTGCTGCAGGGCGATGTGCCCTCGCCCATGAACCCGCCGTCCGGGTGCCGCTTCCACACCCGCTGCTGGAAGGCCACGGAGGTCTGCCGCACCAAGGAGCCCCCGCTGGTCCCGCTGGCGGCGGGCCACAACGTCGCCTGCCACCATCCGGAGAATGCCCCGGACCAGGAGCCCGGCGACACCAAGCTGCTGCGGGAGAGCGACGTCAGCAAGAGCTGAAACCCTTCCCGAGGGGCCGGCCGGCCCGGCCCCTCGGGAGAGCTTCCGGGCCTGTCGCGGTGCGGCCGATGCGCCCCCTGCGGCCCCGTCCCCCGCCCCGGATACAAAGGTGCGGTGGAAACCCTCTTCAGTCCTCCGCTCCAACACTGGCTGGACATCGCCGGCATCTTCGTCTTCGCCGTCTCCGGCGCCCTGCTGGCCGTCCGCCGCAATTTCGACGTCTTCGGCATCGCCGTCCTCGCGGAGGTCACCGGCCTCGGCGGCGGTCTGTTCCGCGATGTCGTCATCGGTGCCGTGCCCCCGGCAGCCTTCACGGACCTCGGCTACTTCCTCACTCCTCTCGTCGCCACCGTCCTGGTCTTCTTCCTCCACCCGGAGGTGGAGCGGATCAACAAGGCGGTGAGCGTCTTCGACGCGGCCGGGCTCGGCCTGTTCTGTGTGACGGGCACGCTCAAGGCCCACGAGTTCGGGCTGAGCCTGACGTCCTCGGTCGTGATGGGACTGGCCACGGCCGCCGGGGGCGGGGTACTGCGCGACGTCCTGGCCAACGAGGTGCCCTCGCTGCTGCGCTGGGACCGGGAGATCTACGCGGTGCCGGCGATCGTCGGCTCCAGTGCCGTGGCGCTGCTGATCCACCTCGACGCGGTGCGCCCGGGGACGGCGGTGGGTGCGGCGCTGCTGGCGTTCGTCCTGCGGCTGCTGGCCCTGCGCTACAACTGGCGGGCCCCTCGCGCGTGGAAGCGCAGCAGCGCGACGGCGGACACGGAGGGGGCAGGCGGCACCGACGACACACCTACCCATGGGTAACAAAGCCGGTGTACGGTGCCACACATGTCCGACGCACCTTCCCAGATCACCGAGCCGGCCCGCACCGGCAGCAGCGAGTTCGACCGCGACACCGCGGTCCGCACCCGTGAGTCCGGCGTCCACGAGACGCTCCTCTCCCCGGGCTGGGCAATAGGCAAGGCCCTCAACGGCGGCTATCTGCTGGCCGTGCTGGGCCGCGCGCTGCGCCAGGCGCTCCCGCACCCGGACCCCTTCACCATCACGGCCCACTATCTGACCGCCACCGTCGCGGGCCCGGCCACCATCCGTACCTCGGTGGCCCGCAGCGGCCGAACCGTCTCCACCGCCTCGGCCGGACTCTTCCAGACCGACGACCGCGGCCGGGAGATCGAGCGCATCCGCGTCCTGGCCACCTACGGCGACCTCGGCGCGCTCAGGGACGACGTACGCACCAGCGCCAAGCCGCCCGCCATGCCGCCCCGTGAGCAGTGCTTCCGCGCCACCGACCACCCGGACGGTGACGCGGCCGTCCCCGAGATGGGGCGGCGGCTGGATCTGCGGCTCGACCCGGACACCTGCGGCTGGGCGCTGGGGGCGCCCAGCATGCGCGGTGAGATCCGGGCCTGGCTCGAACTCGCCGACGGCCGCGCCCCGGACCCGCTCTCGCTGCTGATGGCGGTGGACGCGCTGCCGCCCACCGGCTTCGACCTGGGGCTCACGGGCTGGGTGCCCACCGTGGAACTCACCGTCCACGTGCGGGCCCGCCCCGCGCCCGGCCCGCTCCGGGTGGCCATCACCACGCGCAACCTGGCGGGCGGCTACCTGGAGGAGGACGCCGAGGTGTGGGACAGCGCGGACCGGCTGGTGGCCCAGTCCCGGCAATTGGCCCGCGCGTAGGACCGGCACGGGCGCCTCGGCGTCCCTTTTCCTCCGGTGTGCTTACGTTGGTAGGGAAAGTGACCGAGACTGTCCGAGAGAAAGCGACGCACGTGACCTACACAGTGAAGAGCACGCTTCCCGAGTCGGATCTCAAGACCGTCGCCGAGGCGCTGCAGGGCACGCTGTTGGACCTCATCGACCTCTCCCTGGTCGCCAAGCAGATCCACTGGAACGTGGTCGGCCCGCGCTTCCGCTCCATCCACCTCCAGCTCGACGAGGTGGTCGACACCGCCCGCCAGTACTCCGACACCGTGGCCGAGCGCGCCTCCGCGCTCGGCATCAGCCCCGACGGCCGCGCCGGCACCGTCGCCGGCGGCAGCGCCATCGCCACCGTCAAGGAGGGCTGGCTGCCCGACAACGACGCGGTCCGCCTCATGGTCGAGGCCCTCGGCGCCGTCATCACCAAGGCCCGCGAGCGGATGAAGGCCGTCGGCCCGGTCGACCCGGTCACCGAGGACGTCTTCATCCAGCTCACCGGCGTACTGGAGAAGGAGCGCTGGATGTTCCAGGCGGAGAACCGCGGCTGAGCGGGAAGGGGCGGTCCGTCGGCCGGGTGCGCTGCTACGCGCCGGTCGTGCGCCCCGTGGGGAACCGTAGGATTGGGGAACCATGGCTGACACCGCCCACTCCGCCTACCTCGACCACGCCGCCACCACGCCCATGTGGCCCGAAGCGGTGCGGACGATGACCGAACAGCTCGCGGTCGTCGGCAACGCCTCCTCCCTGCACGGGGCCGGACGGCGGGCCCGGCGCACCGTCGAGGAGGCCCGGGAGTCGCTCGCGGCCTCGCTCGGCGCGCGGCCCAGCGAGGTCGTCTTCACCGCGGGCGGGACCGAGGCGGACAACCTCGCCGTCAAGGGGCTGTACTGGGCGCGCCGGGACCAGGACGCGCGGCGTACCCGGGTGCTGGCCAGCCCGGTGGAGCACCACGCCGTCCTGGACGCCGTCGAGTGGCTGGCCGAGCACGAGGGCGCCCGGCTGGAGTGGCTGCCGGTGGACGGGTACGGCCGGGTGCACCCCGAGGCGCTGCGCGAGGCCATCGAACGCGATCCCTCCGATGTGGCGCTGGCCACCGTGATGTGGGCGAACAACGAGATCGGGACCGTCACCCGGGTGCCGGAACTCGCCGAGGTCGCCGCCGAATTCGACGTACCGCTGCACTCGGACGCCGTACAGGCGTTCGGCCAGCTCGACCTGTCCTTCGAGGAGTCGGGACTGGCCGCGATGGCCGTCACCGGGCACAAGGTCGGCGGCCCGTACGGCGTCGGCGCGCTGCTGCTGCGGCGCGAGCACGCCCCCGTACCGCTGCTGCACGGCGGCGGCCAGGAGCGGCACGTACGCTCCGGCACCCTGGACACCCCCGCCATCGCCGCGTTCGCGACGGCCGGACGGGTGTCCGTCGAGCGGCGGGCCGACTTCGTCAGCGAGGTAGGAGCACTGCGGGACGCCCTGGTGGCGGCCGTCCGCTCCGCCGTACCGGACGCGGTGCTCAACGGCGACCCCGACCCGGACGGACGGCTTTCGGCCAATGCGCACTTCTCCTTCCCCGGCTGCGAGGGGGACTCGCTGCTGCTCCTCCTGGACGCGCAGGGGATCGAGTGTTCGACCGGCTCGGCCTGCACGGCGGGCGTCGCCCAGCCCAGCCATGTCCTGCTGGCCACCGGCACCGAACCCGACCTGGCCCGGGGCACGCTTCGCTTCTCGCTCGGCCACACCTCCACCAAGGCGGACGTGGACGCGCTGGCGGAGGCGATCGGCCCGGTCGTCGAGCGGGCCAGGACCGCGGGGCTGAGCTAGCCGCAGCGCGGGACCGCGGGGCTGAGCCGGCCGCGGCGCTGGCGGCCGGTCAGTTGTCCGGCAGCGTGCTCTTGACCCGCGTCTTCATCTCCGCGCGCACCATCCGCAGATACTTGTCCCAGTCCCAGTGCCGGCCGGGGTCCGTGTGATCGGCACCAGGGACCTCGTGGTGGCCGATGATGTGCCGGCGGTCGACCGGGAAGCGGTAGCGGGCACAGATCCCGGCCGTCAGCCTGGCGGAGGAGCGGTACATGGTGTCGGTGAAGTCCTGCGGACGGTCTATCCAGCCCTCGTGCTCGATGCCGACGCTGCGCTCGTTGTACTCCTTGTTCCCCGCGTGGAAGGCCACGTCCAGCTCGCGGATCATCTGGATGATCTGCCCGTCCTGGCAGACGATGTAGTGCGCCGCCGCCCGGTGCGCCGGGTCCCGGAAGACCTTCACGGCGGCCGCGGCACTGCCCTGGGTGACGTGGATGACCACCCGGTCGATACCGAAGTCGGCGGGCCGGTCCCCGCGTCGCATGTTCCCGTCCGCGGCGGCCACCCACCGGGCGCGGGCGTCGTCCACCTGGCCCTCCATCCGGGGCTTGTCGTTCCCCGGCATCCGCCACCACCAGCGCTTGAGCTCCTGCTGGGTGGCCACCCCGAGCACGCCGAGGCCCACGACCGTGCTGCTCGCGATCAGCAGTCTGCGCCGGGCCACACCGCGCTCGGGCCCGGTCTCCTCGGGCCGGCTCTTGCCGTCGCCCGAGCCCCGGCCGTCACCGGCTCCGGGCCCGTCCCCGGCGCCGTCCGCCGGGCCGCCCGTCCGTCCTTCATCCGCCGCCTGTCCCATGCGCTCCCTAACGCGTTCGGGTCACCGGGTGGTTCCGTCTACCCTGGAGGGCGCTATGACTACTGCATCCTCGCGGGGGACAGCCTCCGCGCGCCCGCTGCGTGTCCTGGCCGCCATGTCCGGCGGCGTCGACTCGGCTGTCGCGGCAGCCCGGGCCGCCGAGGCCGGACACGACGTGACGGGCGTGCATCTGGCTCTTTCCGCCAACCCTAAGTCGTTCCGTACGGGTGCGCGCGGCTGCTGCACCATCGAGGACTCGAACGACGCACGCCGCGCCGCCGATGTGATCGGCATCCCCTTCTACGTGTGGGACCTGGCCGAACGTTTCCGTGAGGACGTGGTGGAGGACTTCGTCGCGGAGTACGAGGCAGGTCGTACGCCCAATCCCTGTCTGCGCTGCAACGAGAAGATCAAGTTCGCGGCGCTGCTGGACAAGGCGCTCGCGCTGGGCTTCGACGCCGTGTGCACCGGCCACTACGCCACCGTCGTGACACGGGCGGACGGCCGCCGGGAATTGCACCGCGCGAGTGACGCGGCCAAGGACCAGAGCTATGTGCTCGGCGTGCTGGACGAGCAGCAGCTGGCCCACGCGATGTTCCCGCTGGGCGACACCCTCACCACCAAGGAAGAGATCCGGACCGAGGCCGAGCGGCGGGGGCTGGCCGTTGCCAAGAAGCCCGACAGCCACGACATCTGCTTCATCGCCGACGGCGACACCCAGGGCTTCCTCGCCGCCCGGCTGGGCCGGGCCGAGGGCGACGTCGTCGACGAGTCCGGCACCAAGGTGGGCACCCACGAGGGCGCGTACGGGTTCACGATCGGCCAGCGCAAGGGGCTGCGACTGGGCCGTCCGGCCCCGGACGGCAAGCCGCGCTACGTCCTGGACATCTCGCCGGTCGACAACACGGTCACGGTCGGCCCCGCCGCCTCCCTGGACGTCGCCGCGCTGACCGCCGTACGGCCCCGCTGGTGCGGCGAGCCCCCGGCCGACGGCCCCCGGCGGTACACGGCGCAGCTGCGCGCGCACGGCGCCGAGACACCGGTGGAGGCCCAGCTGACCGATGGTGAGCTGCGGGTCCGCTTCGCCGAGCCGGAGCGCGGAGTCGCCCCGGGCCAGGCGATCGTGCTGTACGACGGCACCCGGGTGGTCGGCTCGGCGACGATCGACCGGACGGAGCGGGCGGTCCCGGCGGCCTGAGGGCTCCGAGCGGCCCTGATGCGCCCGGTCGCGGCCGGCCGGGCCGTGGGCGGGTCGGCCGGGCCGTGGGCCGGGCGGGGCCGCGCAGGGGTCAGGCGCCCAGCAGCTCCAGTGCCTGCGGGCCGTCGTCCGCGAAGGTGATCAGGTCCGCCAGCGGGATGGGCAGAAAGCCCTCGGCCTCCATCCGGGCCATCTGCTGCCGAAGGCCGTCGTAGAAGCCCGCCGTGTTGAGCACCACGATCGGCTTGGCGTGCATGCCGTGCTTGCGCAGCTCCAGGATCTCGGTCGCCTCGTCCAGCGTCCCGGTGCCGCCCACCAGAACCACGACGGCGTCCGCACGGTCCAGCATCAGCGCCTTGCGCTCGGCGAGGTCGGCGGTGACGACCATCTCGTCGGCGTTCGGCCGCGCGACATCGCGCAGGAACTCCACCGAGATGCCGATGAGCCGGCCGCCCGCCTCCTGCACACCGTCGGCCACCACCTTCATCAGCCCGGAGTCCGAGCCGCCCCACACGAGGCTGTGCCCGCGCTTGCCGAGCAGCTCGGCGAACTCGCGGGCCGCGTCGGTGTAGACGCTGTCGAGCTCGGCGGCCGAGCAGAAGACGCAGATGTTCATGGGTGCGGAAGAGGCCATGACCGTCAGCTTACGGCCGCATTCCGGCCCTGAGCAGCCGGGCGGCGGCGAAGTCGCACGCCGGTTCGGATGTGCCGTGGCACACTACGGCGGGTCGGTCACCGGGATACGGGGGCCGTCGAAACAACGGCCGGGGGAGTGGAGTTGAACGCGCAGCGGCGACGTTGGACGTGGATCGGCACGATCTGGGCGGTGCTGGTGGTGGCGGGCGGCGCCGTGACCCTCGGTCTGCAGGAGGAGCCGGGACCCACCTTCGGCCGGCGCGACATGGACGGCGGGTCCGGCGACGCCGTGCCCCGCGACGGTTCGCCGTCCTTCGCGCCCGCCCCACCGGCCGGCCATGACGGGGGCTGCCCGTCCGTGCCGCCGACCGACCCACCGGACGAGGAGCACCACGCACGCGACCGGCAGCACCAGCCGCCGACCGAGCAACCCGGTGCGCCGGACTTCACCATGGAGCCGAACTCCACTCTGACGGACTGCGCGTACGTGGAGTGAGCCTTGCCCGACGGCAGGCGGACAGGCCGTACGTCCTCCCCGGCGTGGGCCGGGGAGGACGTACGGCCCGCTGTCGGGCCGGCCCTGCGGAAGCCTCAGCCCTTGGTCAGGGTGAAGCGGAAGATGCCCCAGGTGAGACGGTGCTTCTCGCCGCCGTCGACCCAGTGGGTGAGCCCCTTCTTCATCTGGCTCAGATAGTCGCTGCTGACCTTCGCGGCGAGCCCTTCGGCCTCCTGCCGCTCGGTCTCCTGCAGCACCCGCCCGTAGTGCGTGACGAGTTGCTCACGCAGGTCCTCGAACCCCGCACGCGAGTCCTCGTGCTCGGACGGGGTGAAGCCGAGGCGGCCGAGCTCCCGCTTGTAGAAGCCGGGCGAGCCCATGTCGTCGAGGTGGATGCGGTCCAGAATGGGCTGGATGGCGCCCAGGTCGGTGCCGTCGGCCGCCATCGGGTCGGTGAAGACCAGCTTTCCGCCCGGTTTGAGGACGCGCCGGATCTCCTCCAGCACCCGGATGCGGTCCCCGCTGTGCAAGAACGCGTCCTGCGACCAGACCACGTCCACGCTGGAGTCGGGGAACGGCACGCTCTCGAAGGAGCCGTCCACCACCTCGATGCGGTCGGTGAGACCGCGGGCCGCGTTGAGCTCCTTGTGCCGCTGGTTCTCCACCTCGCTGAGGTTGAGGGCCTGCACCGTGCAGCCGAACGTCTCGGCGAGGTAGCGGGCCGAGCCGCCGAAGCCGGACCCCAGATCGAGGACGCGGGACTCCTTGGTGAGCTCCAGCCCGGAGGCCATGCGCTCGACGGTGCGGCGGCTGGCGTCGGCGATGGGCTCCCGGGCGTCGGCATAGATGCCGACGTGAATGTCCTCGCCGCCCCAAACAGAGGAATAAAAGGCGTCGGCGTCGGGGGAGTTGTAATAACTCCGCGCCGTGTTCACGGCAGTGCCGTAGGCCCCTTCTTCCTGATCCTCCATTCGGTATTCCTTCTCCGCGACATGCACGAAGAAGTCCGGTTGTTCGTCCCGGTAGGTGTGCTGGAAGTCACCGTACGTCTCGACGCGTTGGAACCCGACCTCGGTCATGAGGCGCCGCGTGTAGTCCTTGCGGAGCGGGAACATGTTGAGGTGGTAGACCGAGCTGTCCGGGAAGCGGTACCGCATGCGGCACAGCCCCTCGTCCATGTATTCCGGTTCCACCGCGACGTCCTCGCCGCAGTAGTAGTACGTGTGCTTGCTGGAGTAGCCGCGGTCCAGGATCGCGTCGTAGTTGCGCTGATCCAGGATGAGGATTCCGTCGTGCTTCAGCATCGCGTAGAACTCGGCCAGCGCCTTGCGCCGGTCGCGTTCCGAGAAGAGATGCGTGAAGGAGTTGCCGAGGCAGACGATGGCGTCGTACTCACCGTGAACGTCCCGGTTGAGCCATCGCCAGTCGGCTTGGACGACCCGCAGAATATGGTCGCCGTGCTTCATTCCGTTTTCGAACGCCATCGCCAGCATATCGGCGCTGCCGTCCGCGCTCACGGTTTCGAACCCGGCTTCCAACAGCCGTACCGAGTGGAACCCGGTACCTGTCGCGACGTCGAGGACGCTCCTTACGCCTCGCTTCCGCAACAGGTCGATGAAGAAATTTCCCTCGCTCTCCGCTCGCTTCTCCCAGTCTATGAGAGAATCCCACTTCTCCACGAAGCTGGGGACGTATTCCTCTGTGTAGTGTCCGGTTTCTCGAACCTCTACGGGGTTGTCTCCGAATTCCTGAGCCGGTCGCGCGGAAATGACGAAACCTCCAGTGGTAGAGACGGTGGCCCATGGCGCGGTCGCCGAGGACGCACCAGGCTTCGGGCTCGGTGAACCGCGCGTGGTCTCCGGTGCATAGCTATCCACCCCCCGGAGATCTATGCCACCAACTCGCTGGCGCACGCATGCGATTGTCCGGAAAACGCGCTCCGACCAGCGTTTATTCGATTCCAGATTGTCGGCGGGCCGGTGGGGCCCACCTGCCGCAGCAAACGGGACAGTTGGGTATGCTGCGGCTGGCAGCACCACAATTCCGTACGACTCGTGCAACCGCGTACAACACAGCACCGAACATGGCGAGTACACATGGCTAAGCGCAACCACTCCGCCCTCTCCGCCGCCGCTTCCTCGTTCCGCGGCCGCGACATCGGCATAGACCTCGGCACGGCCAACACGCTGGTGTACGAGCGCGGTCGCGGCGTGGTCCTGAACGAACCCTCCGTCGTCGCGATCGACACGAACACCGGCAAGGTGCTCGCGGTCGGCGCCCAGGCACGCCAGGCCGTGGGCCGGACTCCCGGTTCGATCAGGGCCACCCGGCCCCTCAAGGGCGGTGTGATCACCGATTTCGAAGCCACGGAGGGCATGCTGCGGTATTTCATCCGCGCCGCCCGCGACGGCAAGGGCCGCGGCAGGTCGCCGCGCGTGGTGGTGTGCGTACCCAGCGGCGTCACCGGCGTCGAACGGCGCGCCGTGCTGCAGACCGCCAGCCGGGCGGGGGCCCGCTCGGTGCGGCTGATCGAGGAGCCGATAGCGGCGGCGATCGGCGCCGGGCTGCCGGTGCACGAGGCGCGCGGCTCGATGGTCGTGGACATCGGCGGAGGCAGTACGGAGATCGCCATCATCTCGCTGGGCGGCATGGTCGTCGCCCGTTCCGCGCGGGTGGCGGGCGATGCGCTGGACGCGGCCATCGCCTCCTGGATCGAGCGGGAGTACACCATCGCGGTGGGGGAGCGGACCTCCGAGGAGATCAAGATGTCCCTCGGCAGCGGTGAGTTCGTCCCCGTGCGCGGCCGGGACAAACACACCGGTATGCCCAAACTTGTCCAGCTGTCGCCGGAGGAGATCGGCGAGGCCGTCGAGCGCCCGGTGCGCTCCATCGTGGCGGCCGTGCAGGCGGCCTTCGAGGAGTGCCCGCCGGAGCTGTACGGCGACATCATGGAGCGTGGCATGGTGCTGACCGGCGGTGGGGCGCTGCTGCACGGCCTGGACGAGCGGCTGACGAGGGAGACGGGTATGCCGGTGACGGTGGCCGACGAACCGCTGGGCTGCGTGGCCCTGGGCACCGGCCGCTGCCTGGAGGAGTACGACAGGCTGGAGTCGATCTTCGCGGCGTGAGCCACCCGGCCCACCGCGCCCCACCCGGCGCCCCCGGCCGGGCCCGCCGGCCCGGCGGGCCACCCCACTGCGGGATCATGGGGGCATGGCAACACACGTGATCACAGGCGCGGGCTCCGGTATCGGTGCCGAGGTGGCGCGCCGCCTCCAGGACCGCGGCGACACCCTCTACCTGCTGGCCCGGGACGCCGGCCGAGCCAAGGAGCTGGCCCGCCGGTTCGACGGCGCCCACACGCTCGTCGGCGACCTGGCCGAACCGGAACGGCTCTCCTGGGCGTTCGAGCACCAGACACTCCCCGAGGACGTCGACTCGCTGCTGCACATCGCCGGCGTCGTCGAACTGGGGTCCGTGGGCGAGACCACCCCCAAACTGTGGCAGACCACCCTCGCCGCCAACCTGGTGGCGCCCGCCGAGCTGACCCGGCTGCTGCTGCCGCAATTGCGCCGCTCCCGCGGCCACGTCGTCTTCGTCAACTCGGGCGCCGGGCTGCGGACCAACCCGGAGTGGGGCGCCTACGCGGCCAGCAAGCACGGCCTCAAGGCGCTGGCGGACGCGCTGCGTGGCGAGGAGGGCGGCAACGGGGTCCGGGTCACCTCCGTCTATCCGGGCCGCACCGCCACCCCGATGCAGGAGAAGGTGCACCGCCAGGAGGGCAAGGAGTACGACCCCGGCCGGTGGATCCCCGTCGAGGCGGTGGCGACCACCGTGCTGACGGCCCTGGACCTGCCCAGGGGCGCGGAGGTCACGGACCTGAGCGTGAAGCCGGGAGGCTGACCAGGTGAGCGACGACAACCGCGCCAACCCCTGGGGGCCCGCCGCGGCCGCCGGTGTCGGGTCCATGCCCGGCACCGACGCCCGTGAGGCCGCCAGGACGGTCTTCGGCGCCCTGGAGGAACCCCAGCACCTTCCCTACCTCCCGGAGCTCCCCGCCCGGGGGCCCGGCGCCGACATGCTGGGCCGCACGGCCGGGCTGCTGGCCGAGATGTACGTCCACCTGGAACCCAGCGGGTGGCGGATCAGCGACCGGCCCGGGCGGGACACCCGCCGGGCCCGGGCCTGGCTCGGCGAGGACCTCGACGCGCTGGAGGAGTTCACCCAGGGATACGGCGAAGGGGACGGCCCGCGCGGCATCAAGGTCTCGGCGGTCGGTCCCTGGACGCTCGCCGCCGGCCTGGAGCGGCGCAACGGAGAGGCCATGCTGGGCGACCACGGTGCCGTCCGCGACCTGGCCGCCTCGCTCGCCGAGGGGCTGGCCGGGCATCTGGCCGACGTCCGCCGCCGGGTGCCGGGCGCCGCCCCGGTCCTGCAGCTGGACGAGCCGTCGCTGACCGCCGTGCTGCGCGGCAGCGTGCCCACGGCCAGCGGCTACCGCACCCATCCGGCCGTGGACCGGGCGGTGGTCGAATCGACGCTGCGCGAGCTGCTCGCGGTCCACGACGGTGCCACCGTGGTGCACTCGTGCGCTCCCGACGTGCCGTTGGGGCTGCTGCGCCGGGCCGGTGCGGACGGCATCTCCCTGGACCTCTCGCTGCTCACCGAGCGTGACGACGAGGCGGTGGGGGAACTGGTGGAGGGCGGCGGCACGCTGTTCGCGGGTGTCGTGCCGGGCACCGAGCCGGACGGCGGGGCATTGTCAGACCCTGCCGGTAGCGTCGGGGGTGTCAGGTCGTTGTGGCGCAGGCTCGGGCTGTCCCCGGGGCTGCTGACCGAGTCCGTCGTGGTCACCCCCACGTGCGGGCTCGCGGGAGCCTCGCCCGCGTACGCGCGGGGGGCACTCACCCATTGCGCCCGGGCGGCACGAGCACTCGCTGACAACCCTCAGTGACGGGAGGACCAACGGTGGCCGGCGAACAGGACGGAACGGTCTCCGCCGAGACGCGGCAGGACGTGGCGGTCCCCGCGCCAAAGCGGGAGGAGCACCAGCGCCTCGCGGAGCAGATCGAGGAGCACCGCTTCCGGTACTACGTGAAGGACGCACCGGTCGTCAGCGACGCCGAGTTCGACCGGCTGCTGCGCGGACTGGAGGCGCTGGAGGAGGAGTACCCCTCCCTGCGCACTCCGGATTCCCCGACCCAGAAGGTCGCCGGGCGCTACGAGACGGAGTTCACGGAGGTCGCCCACCGGGAGCGGATGCTCTCGCTGGACAACGCCTTCGACGACGCGGAACTGGGCGAGTGGGCGGACCGCGTGGCCCGCGAGCTGGAAGGGGTGGACTACCACTTCCTGTGCGAGCTGAAGGTCGACGGCCTCGCGGTGAACCTCACCTACGAACACGGGCGGCTGACCCGCGCGGCGACCCGCGGCGACGGCCGCACCGGTGAGGACATCACGCCCAACATCCGCACCATCGCCGACATCCCCGAGCGGCTGAGCGGCGAGCGGCTGCCGGAACTGGTCGAGGTGCGCGGTGAGGTGTTCTTCCCCATGGAGCGCTTCCAGGAACTGAACGCCCGGCTGGTGGAGGCGGGCGACAAGCCGTTCGCCAACCCGCGCAACGCCGCGGCCGGCTCGCTGCGGCAGAAGGACCCGCGGGTGACGGCCACCCGCCCGCTGCACATGGTGGTGCACGGCATCGGAGCCCTGGAGGGCTTCGCCAAGGAGGACTTCGCCCGCCTCTCGAACGTCTACCAGCTGCTGCACGAATGGGGGCTGCCGACCTCCGCGCACGCCAAGGTGGTGGACGGGCTGGAGGGCGTACGCGAGTTCATCTCCTACTACGGCGAGCACCGTCATTCGGTGGAGCACGAGATCGACGGTGTCGTCGTCAAACTCGACGAGATCCGCCTCCAGGGACGGCTCGGTGCCACCTCCCGGGCACCCCGCTGGGCCATCGCGTGGAAGTACGCGCCGGAGGAGGTCAACACCAAGCTGGTCGACATCCGCGTCGGCGTGGGCCGCACCGGCCGGGTGACGCCGTACGCCGTGGTGGAGCCGATCACGGTCGCCGGCTCCGAGGTCGAGTTCGCCACCCTGCACAACCAGGACGTCGTCAAGGCCAAGGGTGTGCTGATCGGGGACACGGTCGTGCTGCGCAAGGCGGGCGACGTCATCCCCGAGATCCTCGGCCCGGTCGCCGATCTTCGGGACGGCAGCGAGCGGGAGTTCGTGATGCCCGCCGAGTGCCCCGAGTGCGGCTCGCCGCTCCAGCCCATGAAGGAGGGCGATGTCGACCTGCGCTGTCCCAACGCCCGCTCCTGCCCGGCCCAGTTGCGCGAGCGGCTGTTCTACCTGGCGGGCCGCAAGGCGCTGGACATCGAGCACTTCGGTTATGTCGTCGCCAGCGCGCTGACCCAGCCGTTGGAGCCCAAGGAGCCGCCGCTGCGCGACGAGGGCGGGCTGTTCGACCTGACCGTCGAGGACCTGCTGCCCATCGTGGCCTACGTCGTCGACCCGGACAGCGGGCTGCCCAAGCGCGACCCGGAGACCGGTGAGGACAAGACGGTCACCCTCTTCGCCAACAAGCAGGGCGAGCCCCGGAAGAACACCCTGGCGATGCTGGAGAACATCCGGGCGGCCAAGGACCGTCCGCTCGCCCGGATCATCACCGGACTCTCCATCCGGCACGTCGGGCCGGTCGCCGCGGAGGCGCTGGCCCGCGAGTTCCGCTCGCTGGAGCGGATCGCCGAAGCCGGGGAGGAGGAGTTGGCCGCCACCGAGGGCGTGGGGCCGACGATCGCCGCCTCGCTCAAGGCGTGGTTCGCCGAGGACTGGCACCGCGAGATCGTTCAGCGGTGGGCAGCGGCCGGAGTCCGGATGGAGGAGGAGTCCACCGGCGAGGAGGGCCCGCGCCCGCTGGAGGGGCTGACCACGGTCGTCACCGGCACCCTGGCCTCCTACACCCGGGACGGCGCCAAGGCCGCGCTGCAGGAGCGGGGCGCCAAGGTCACCGGATCGGTGTCGAAGAAGACGGACTTCGTCATCGTGGGGGAGAACCCTGGCTCGAAATACGACAAGGCGGTGCAGGCGAAGGTGCCGATTCTGGACGACGACGGGTTCGCCGTCCTGTTGGCCGAGGGGCCGGAAGCAGCCCGGGAGGCCGCCCTTGCCACTGGGGAAGAGGAGGAAGCGGACGCCTGACGGCGGAGCGGGCCACCAGGGGTGAGTCCGGGACAAGCCCCAACGTTCCCCCCTCGCACGGCTGTTCACGCACAGACCACATCCAGCCACCCGAGCCCCGCCGCTCACGTGGCCGGGCCCCGGGCGTCGGGTACCGGAGCCCTTACGGCACACCGGAGTTGGGCACGATCGGCATAGACGCATTCAGGGCAACAGCGGCCGATCGCTGCCCCTCCGCCCAGGCAGCGGCCTACTGTTGACATGGACGCCTGTCGTGGCGAGGGCAGGCGTGGACGGCTGCGAGAGGGACCAGGATGCTGGATTTCTCCGGGGGATCCAGGCCCCCGTTCTCCCGCCTGCCCTCGGACGGCACCCGGGGCGGGGTTGGGCGAGACGCCAGGGCGGGCAGGTCCGGGGGCAGGGTGGCGAGCAGGGGCGCTCGTGCGCCCGGCGGCGGGGGCACCGGCAGCGGGCCCGGCGACGGGGCGGGCGGCGGCGGATCCGGCGGGACCGAAGAAACCCACTGGCTCCACCGGCTGGTCGCGCTGCGCCCGCCGCTGCTGCCCGTGCTGGCCGTGGCCGCCGCCGCGCTGGCGCTGGCCGCAGGTATCGCTCGGGTGCTGTCGCGGGGCCACGCGCTCTTCCCCGGTGGCGCGGCCGGCTGGTCGTTCGCGCTCCTCACCGGCTGCGTGGTGGCGCACCTGGTCACCATGAGCCGGGACCGGTGGTGGGGCGGCACGGGCTCGGGGCCCGCGCTCACGCTGGCGATCCTGCTGCTGCACGGCTGGGTGCCCGCGCTGCTCGTCAGCCTTGCCGTCGTCGTCCTGGTCGGTGCGGCCCGCCGGACCAAGTGGCGGCAGGCATGCGTGCACGGCGCCGTCGACATCCTCGGTATCGGCGCCGCCGGGCTGGCTCTCACGCTGTGCGGCGTGCACCCGTCGGTCGAGCACCCGTGGCGGCCCGACACCTGGTCGGCGGCGGCAGCCGCGGCCGTGCCCTTGGCGGCCGCCGTCTATCTGCTGGTGACCCGGGCGCTCCAGTGGTTCTGCTTCGCCCCGCGCACCCGTGGGCTGCCCTCCGCGCTGCGCACCGCGCTGGTCCGGCAGGGGCTGGTGGCCGTGGCGCTGTTGGGCATCGCGCCGCTCATCGTCGTCGTCGCCGTCCACAAGCCGCCGCTGCTCCCGCTGTTCGCGATTCCGCTGATCGCGCTCGACTCCACACTGCGCATCGCCCGCGCCCGTGCCGAGGAACAGCTGCGGGACCCGCTGACCGGGCTGCCCAACCGGCTGTGGCTGCTGGAGCGCGCCTGGGCGGCGCTGGACGAGGCCGAACGCACCTCGACCCGCTCCGCGCTGGTCCTGATCGACCTCGACCGGTTCCGCTCCGTCAACGACACCCTCGGCCACCTGGCAGGCGACCGGCTGCTGCTCCAGATCGCCGAGCGGCTGCGGGCCGCACTGCCGCGCGGCGCCGAGGCGGCCCGGCTCGGCGGGGACGAGTTCGCCGTGCTGCTGCCCGTCGCCGACTCCACGACCAGCGCCCAGCGGATCGCGCGCAGCCTGGTCTCCGCGCTCAGCTCCCCGCTCGACCTGGACGGGCTGACGCTGGTGCTGGAGGCCAGCGCGGGCGTCGCCGTCTTCCCCGAGCACGCCACCGAGGCCGAGGGGCTGCTGCGCCGGGCCGATGTGGCCATGTACGAGGCCAAGCGCGACCGCACGGCCGTGGAGGTCTATGAGGCCACCCGGGACGGCAACACCCCCGACCGCCTCGGGCTGCTGGCCGACCTGCGGCGCGCGCTCGACGCGGGCGAGGTCGAGCTGCACTACCAGCCGAAGGTCGGCTTCGACGGCACCGTCTCCGGGCTGGAGGCGCTGGTGCGGTGGGCGCACCCCGAGCGGGGCCGGGTGCCCCCGGACGAGTTCATCGCCATCGCCGAGACCTCCGGACTGATGCCGCGGCTGACCGAGTACGTGCTGGAGACCGCACTCGCCCAGGTGGCCGTCTGGCGTTCGGGCGGGCTGACGGTGCCGGTCGCCGTCAACGTCTCGCCGCGCGATGTCCACTCGCCCGGCTTCGCAGGCGCCGTTGCCGCCCGGCTGGCCCGGCACGGGGTGCCGCCCGGCGCGCTGCAGCTGGAGATCACCGAGCATGTGCTGCTGGAGGACCCGCAGCAGGCCGCCGACACCCTGGCCGGGCTGACCGGGCACGGCGTCAAGATGTCGCTGGACGACTTCGGGACGGGCTACTCCTCGCTGGTCCACCTGCGGCGGCTCCCGGTGAGCGAGCTGAAGATCGACCGGTCGTTCGTGGCGCGGCTGGCGGTGGACACCGAGGACGCGGAGATCGTGCGGTGCACCGTCGACCTCGCGCACTCGCTGGGGCTGCTGGTGGTCGCCGAGGGCGTCGAGGACGACGAGACGTGGGAGCGGTTGCGGGACCTGGGGTGCGACGCGGTGCAGGGCTGGCTGGTGGCCGCGGCCATGCCGCCCGGCGAGACGACCGCGTGGCTGCGGGCGCGGGAGGTGCCGGCGGCCCGCTCCGTATCGTCCGGGCCGCCCGCCCGGACCCCGTAGCGTCCCCGCGCCCCGAAGAGGCGCGGGCCGCCCGCAGCCTGCGGACGGCGGTGAGGGGCAGCCCCTTCTCAGCACACGAGAGGGGGCACCGTTCAGCGGTCCTCCTCAGCCAACGCGTACAGCAACTCATACGCGACCGGCACCAGTCGGCAGGCCCGGGACCAGCGGGTGGCCACCGCCGCGACGCCGACGCCGGATGCCGGGTGGTATCCGGCAAAGGCCTGCTGCCCGAACGTCGCGCCGGCGTGGAAGAGGATCGGCCCGCCCGGCGCCGGGTGCTGGAACCAGGTGAGGGTGTGTGTCTCGCCACGTCTGCCGCCGCGGTGCAGTTGCGGCACCTGCACCTCGTTCAGCGGCCCGCTCAGCGGGGTGCCCGCGGGGTGCAGATGGGCCTCCAGATAGCTGAGCATGTCGTGCGGAGTGGCTCGGACGGCCCCGGCGGCGGCGAACGCGCCCATGTCGGTGGGGGGAAGCGGGGTGCGGCCGTTCGCGCGGTGCCCCACGGCGTCCGCACCCACCGGGCCCGGCCCCAGCGTGGTGCCGGTCAGCCCGAGGGGCCGCAGCACCCGGGTGCCCAGCAGCGCCGGATAGGCGGCCGAGCCCGCCCGGGCCAGCGCGGAGCCCAGCAGCGCGACGCCGAAGTTGGAGTAGTTCCAGCGGCGCCCCGCCGGGTGCCGGGGCCGGGTGGTGGCGAAGGCACGGAGCAGGCGCTCGGTGTCGTAACGGGCGTAGCCGCTGTGGCGCGGACGCAGCAGCGCCCCGGGGATCAGGTCGCGCGGAATCCGGGGCAGCCCCGAGGTGTGGGTGGCCAGATGGCGCAGTGCGATGCGGCCGGAGGCCGGGTGCGGCAGTCCCAGCGTGCGCGGCAGATGGGCGGTCAGCCGGTCGTCCTGGGTCAGCAGCCCCTCGGCGGCCAGTGCGGCCATCAGCAGCACGGTGAACGTCTTGGACAGCGAGCCCAACTCGTAGCGCAGCGCCTCGCGAGGGGTCGCGGGCTCGGGTGCCCGGCCACCGGTCACCACGGTGCGCCTGCCGCCGCGGGTGACGCCGAGCACCACGTCGGGCGCTTCGATGCGGGCCGCCTCCAGGGTGATCCGGTCCCGCAGCGCCGCCTCGGAGCCGGACGTCCGCACCGGCAGCAGCGTCTTCATACGCCGCCCGCCGACAGCGAGCGGGAGGTGGCCATGGCCGATGCGAACGCGGCGACCAGCGTGGGATGGTGCACGATGTCGAAGACGTCGGACGGGTCGCCCTGGGGCATCCGGCCGTGCACCGGCACCGCCCCGGACTCGGTCTGCGCCGCCGCGTACCGCTCCCACAGCTGCCCGTCCAGCCCGGGGCGCGGCAGACAGGCGTCGACGATGAGGAGCTCGCCCAGCAGGTCCCAGTGTTCGAGTTCGGCCCAGTCCGCCGCCCAGGCCGGCAGATACAGCTCCAGGTACTCGGCGAGCGGCGTGGGGATGCCCTCCGGGTTCTCGCCCCAGTTGGTGAGGTGGAAGACCGTGTGCGTGATGTCGTAGGCGATGTGCAGATGCACCGTCCACGGCTCGGGGCGTCGGCCGAGCCAGGTGGCTGCGAGCGCCTCGGCGAAGTCGCCGCTGGGTGTCAGACCCATCCTGCGCTCCGCGTTGAGGACGCCCAGCCGGCGTGTCGGGGCCATTTCCAGCGCCTGCCAGGTGGCGGTGCGCCGGGGTGTCTCCAGCGCGGCCTCCAGGCCGGGGTGCCGGTAGCCCAGTTCGTGGAAGACCGCGTAGATCTCCAGGGACACGGGCGAGAAGGGCTCGTTGTGCTGGTGCATGGCCAGCACGCCGCCGCCGTCCAGCAACTCCCGCCAGGCGAAGTCCAGCAGCGATCCGGCACGTGCGCGCTGTCTGCTGCCCGCCACTCCTTCGCGGAAGAGCATCCGCATGTTGATCGCCAGTTCGCCGATCGGCTTGAGGCGTTCGACCAGCGCGTCTCCCCGCGCCAGGTCCGTCTCGGTCAGCCGGAAGTGGTCGCGGTGGGCGTCGAGCCAGCTCAGCGCGCGGTCGCCGACGGTGTGCAGCAGCGCGGGGGGAGCGGGAGTCGTCACGGTCATCCGGTGGCCTCGCTCTCGGGGTTCGCACTCGCACTCGCGTTCGCGGTCGCGCTCGTGTTCGTCGCCGCGTTCGCGCTGCGAGCCAGGGTGCCGGCGAAGGCCAGCACCAGGGTGGAGTGGTAGCAGGCGAAGAAGACATCGCCGGCGCCGGTGCCGGGCGGGGGCGGATCGCCCTGCTCGGGGAGGGCGCCGTCCGCCGTCCTGGCCCCGGCCAGCCGCTGCCAGGCCACCGGGTCGAACGGAGCGTCGGGCAGGCAGGCGGTCACGGCCAGCAGCTCGCCCACCAGGTCCCACACCCGCTCGTCCAGCCAGCTGTCCACCCACGCCGGCAGCCACAGCCGCAGATACTCCGCCGACGCAGGGGAGAGCCGGGCCCGGTCGCGGCCCCAGTCGGTGAGGTGGAAGACGTCGTGGGTGAGGCCGTAGGCGGTCCTGCACTCCAGCAGCCAGGGCTCCGGCAGCCTGCCCAGCCCGGTGTGGGCCAGCACCGCGTCGAAGTCGGCGTGCGGCGGCAGCCCGATCCGGGTCTCGGCGTTGAGCACGGACAGCGTCCGGGTGTGGTCCTCGCGCGCCACCCGCCAGCCGCGCAGCGCGGTCGTGGTCCGCACCAGTGCGTCGACGGCGGTGTTGCGCAGCCCGGCCCGGGCGAAGACGCCGTACAGCTCCACGGGGTAGGCGGCCTGCGGCTCGCCCCTGATCAGCTCGGTGAACAGGTCCCCCTCGCGGGTCTCCTCCCAGGCGTGGGAGAACAGCCGTTCCGCTTGGGCGCGCAGGGCGGGCAGCGGATGGCAGGCCGCGATCAGCGCCGACAGTTCGGCGAGTTCGCCGAGCGGTTTGAGGGTCAGGTTCGGGTCGGCGGTGGTGGAGGCGTCCGGGGGCAGGCGGAAGCGCTCGCGGTTGCGCTCCACCCAGCCCAGGGCCTCGCGCACCAGGGCGTCGAGGAGTTCCGCGTCCGCGTCCCCTCCTGCCCCGGCTGTCGGACGCCGCTGTGGGACCGCCTGGCGCGCGGTGGTCACCGGCCCCGTCCGAAGAAGCGCTGGGCGGCGGTGACGTGGACGGCGACCCGGGGGTCGTCGCTCATCTGCCGTACGAAGCGCAGTCCGCTGTCCAGCCCGAGGGTGGGCGGCGTCTGCGGCAGTCTGGCCAGCCACCGGCCCAGTCCGGCCGACTGGTGCCAGTCGCGGCGGCGCACCGCGCGGACGAAGCCGCGGGCCAGGTCCTCGGTGCGGCCGGCCAGCCGGTCGGTGAGGTCGAGGGCGAGTCCGGGCAGCGCCAGCGACGCCAGCTGGGAGACCCGGTGGGACAGCCGGGGCCAGGGTTCGGTGTCGAGCCAGTCGTCCCCCGGCTCGGCCGGGGACGGCCAGCGCGTGGTGTGGGCGGGCAGGAACGCGCGGGAGGCTTCCACCAGTCCGTGGTAGCTCCAGGCCGAAACCGCCGAGGTGTCACCGGTGGGCGGGAACGCGGAGAGGGCTTCGCGCACCATGGCCGCGTCCGCGTTCCCCGCGCCGTCGGCGCCGGGGTGGCCGTCCAGCGCGTACGGGGCGAGCGCGTCGGCGCCCAGCACCCGTACCGCGGCGGGTGCCAGGGCGTCCTCCTGCCGCAGGATCCTCGAGAGCGCATAGGGATCGCCCTCGCCGCGGAGGGCAAGGGCGATCTCGGATGCGGCATCAGCGATGACCGCGCTCAAGGCGGCTGCTCCCTGTGCCTGATCCGTCAAGACGGCCCCCTTACTTGGTGTCCGTCTTGGGGCGGGGGGTCGGAGGCGCCGCGAGCAGCAGGCCGAGCAGCAGGACCGCGCCCGCGCACTCGCGGGAGTCGCGGAAGACGCCGTCCGGCTCGGGGGCGCTCATCAGGTCTTCCACTTCGGCGGCCAGCGCCGAGGTGTCGGGCTGGACAGTGCGATCCATAGGCATACGATCACTCCTTTTCCTCTCGGGAACAGCCTCCATCGTGAGTGTCTACCCATAAGTGCGCAATTCGGGGCCTCCTGGGCAGGAGGCAACGCCTCTCACCAGGCGCGACGCGCCCGTCCCGGCGCAAACGGCGGTGTGTCCGGGGTCGGGGGACCCGGGCGCGAAAGCCGGTCCCGGGCAGTCGGAGGCGCCCCATAGGATTGGGGCGGACCATTCGACACTCACCCAGAGGACCGCTGCATGCCTGGCATCTCGCGCGAGGAGGTCGCCCACCTCGCGAAGCTGGCGCGCCTGGAGCTGAAGGACGAAGAGCTCGATCACTTCGCCGGACAGCTCGACGACATCATCGGCGCGGTAGCCGCCGTCTCCGAGGTCGCCGACGACGCTGACGTACCGCCGACCTCCCACCCGCTCCCGCTCACCAACGTCATGCGGCCGGACGAGGTCCGTGCGTCGCTGACCCCGCAGCAGGCGCTCTCCGGCGCCCCGGCGCAGGAGCAGCAGCGTTTCAAGGTGCCGCAGATCCTGGGAGAGGAGTGACCGGGATGGCCGGCGAACTGATCAAGCTGACCGCCGCCGAGCTGGCGGCGAAGATCGCAAGCGGTGAGGTCACCGCCGTCGAGGCGGCCGAGGCCCACCTGGCCCGGATCGAGGCCGTGGACGAGAAGGTCAACGCCTTCCTCCACGTCGACCGCGAGGGGGCGCTCGCGCAGGCCCGCGAGGTCGACGCCAAGCGGGAGCGCGGCGAGAAGCTGGGCCCGCTGGCGGGCGTACCGCTCGCGCTCAAGGACCTGTTCACCACCGAGGGCGTGCCGACCACCGCGGGGTCGAAGATCCTGGAGGGCTGGATCCCGCCGTACGACGCGACGGTCACCAAGCGCCTCAAGGACGCCGACGTCGTGCTGCTCGGCAAGACCAACATGGACGAGTTCGCCATGGGGTCCTCCACCGAGAACAGCGCGTACGGACCGACGGCCAACCCCTGGGACCTGACCCGGATCCCGGGCGGCTCCGGCGGTGGCTCGGCTGCCTCGCTCGCCGCGCACATGGCACCGCTGGCCATCGGTACGGACACCGGCGGCTCGATCCGCCAGCCGGCCGCGGTCACCGGCACGGTCGGTGTGAAGCCGACGTACGGCGGCGTCTCCCGCTACGGCATGATCGCCTTCTCCTCCTCCCTGGACCAGGGCGGACCGTGTGCCCGCACGGTGCTGGACACGGCGCTGCTGCACAGCGTCATCGCGGGCCACGACGAGAAGGACTCGACGTCCATCGCCCAGCCGGTGCCCGACATCGTGGCGGCGGCCCGCAACGGCTCCGCCGAGGGGATGCGCGTCGGCGTCGTGCAGGAGTTCCGCGGCGAGGGCTACCAGCCCGGGGTGATGCAGCGCTTCGACGAGTCGGTGGAGCTGCTGCGCGAGCTGGGCGCCGAGATCGTGGAGCTGTCCTGCCCGTCGTTCACCAAGGCGCTGGCGGCCTACTACCTGATCGCCCCGTCCGAGTGCTCCTCGAACCTGGCCCGGTTCGACGCCATGCGCTACGGCATGCGCGTCGGGGACGACGGCACCCACTCGGCCGAGGAGGTCACGGCACTGACCCGCGAGGCCGGCTTCGGCGACGAGGTCAAGCGCCGCGTCATGCTCGGCACCTACGCGCTCAGCTCGGGCTACTACGACGCCTACTACGGCTCGGCGCAGAAGGTCCGTACCCTGATCACCCGGGACTTCGAGAAGGCGTTCGAGCAGGTGGACGTGGTGGTCTCGCCGACGACGCCCACCACCGCCTTCCCGATCGGCGAGCGCGTCGACGACCCGATGGCGATGTACCTCGCCGACGTATGCACACTCCCGTCCAACCTGGCGGGCAACTCCGCCATGTCCATCCCGTGCGGGCTCGCGCCGGAGGACGGGCTCCCGGTGGGGCTGCAGATCGTCGCCCCCGCCATGGCCGATGACAGGCTCTACCGTGTCGGTGCGGCTCTGGAAGCCGCCTTCCAGGCACGTTGGGGTCACCCGCTGCTAGAGGAGGCACCGTCGCTGTGAGTTCGAAGCTGCAGAAGGCCAAGGGGTTCAAGAAGTCCAGGACCGGGCTCTACTTCTCGATCGCCACGTCGCTCATCGGCGTCCCCGGCACCGTCAAGCGCGCCAAGGAGGCCAAGAAGGAAGGGGACACGCTGCAGCTGATCGATGTGGCGGTCTCCGCGGCAGGCATCGTCACGGGTGTGGTGCTGCTCGTACGCGAGCTGCGGCGCCTGGACAGCGACGACATCCTCTCCGACTGACGCGGGGCAGAGGGCAGAAAGGTAAGTTTTCCGTGACCGTCACCGAACTGGTGTCGTACGACGAGGCGCTGGCCTCCTACGACCCCGTGATGGGCCTCGAGGTCCACGTCGAGCTCGGCACCAGGACCAAGATGTTCTGCGGCTGCTCGACCGAGCTGGGCGCCGAGGCCAACAGCCAGGTCTGCCCGACCTGTCTGGGCCTGCCCGGCGCGCTGCCCGTCGTCAACAAGGCGGGCGTGGAGTCCGCCATCCGTATCGGCCTCGCGCTCAACTGCCGGATCGCCGACTGGTGCCGCTTCGCCCGGAAGAACTACTTCTATCCGGACATGCCGAAGAACTTCCAGACCTCCCAGTACGACGAGCCGATCGCCTTCGACGGCTATCTGGACGTCCAGCTGGAGGACGGCGAGGTCTTCCGCGTCGAGATCGAGCGCGCGCATATGGAGGAGGACACCGGCAAGTCCACCCACGTGGGTGGGGCGACCGGGCGTATCCACGGCGCCTCGCACTCGCTGCTGGACTACAACCGCGCCGGCATCCCGCTCATCGAGATCGTCACCAAGCCCATCGTGGGCGCCGGTGAGCGGGCCCCCGAGGTCGCCAAGGCGTACGTCGCCGAGCTGCGCGAGCTCATCAAGGCGCTCGGCGTCTCCGAGGCCCGGATGGAGATGGGCCAGATGCGCTGCGACGTCAACCTCTCGCTGCGCCCCCAGGGCACCGAGAAGTTCGGCACCCGCAGCGAGACGAAGAACGTCAACTCGCTGCGCAGCGTCGAGCGTGCGGCCCGGTTCGAGATCCAGCGGCACGCCGCCGTGCTCTCGTCCGGCGGCACGATCATCCAGGAGACCCGGCACTTCCATGAGGACGACGGCTCCACCACCTCGGGCCGGGTCAAGGAGGAGGCGGAGGACTACCGCTACTTCCCCGAGCCCGACCTGGTGCCCGTCGCGCCCTCGCGCGAGTGGGTCGAGGAGCTGCGCGGCACGCTGCCGGAGCTGCCCCGGGTGCGGCGGATGCGGCTGCGCGAGGAGTGGGGCATCTCCGAGCACGAGATGCAGTCGGTGCTCAACGCGGGTGCGGTCGACCCGATCGTGGCCACCGTGGACGCGGGCGCGCCCGCCGACCAGGCACGCAAGTGGTGGATGGGCGAGCTGGCCCGCCGTGCCAACGAGGACGGCGTCGAGCTGACCGCGCTGCCCATCACCCCCGAGCAGGTCGCCCGGATCTGCGCGCTGGTCGCCGAGGGCTCGCTGAACGACAAGCTCGCCCGGCAGACCATCGAGGGTGTGCTGGCCGGTGAGGGCGGCCCGGACGAGATCGTCGAGAAGCGCGGCCTCAAGATCGTCTCCGACGAGGGCGCGCTCGGTACGGCCGTGGACGAGGCCATCGCCGGCAACCCGGGCATCGCCGAGAAGGTGCGCGGCGGCAAGATCCAGGCTGCCGGTGCGCTGGTCGGCGCCGTCATGAAGGCCACCAGGGGTCAGGCGGACGCGGGCCGCGCCCGCCAGATGATCCTGGAGAAGCTGGGTGTGGAGGGCTGACGCCACGTTTGTGACGCCACGTTTGTTGACGCCGCCTTTGTGACGCCGCCTTTGTGAAGCGGCCGCTGAGGGGCGGGGCACCAGGGCTGGGTGTCCCGCCCCTTGTCGTGCGGAACTGCGCGCTCGGCGCCCATGCGGGGGTGGTCTGTCCCGCCGCGCCGGTGGTCCAGTTTCGTCACCGGTCTGGCCGGTTACGAAATCAACTGCCTGCGGCGAACGCCGCCATCTCGGGCAGCACGGCGGCTATCGGTTCGGGGTCCGCACCGTCCAGGTGGCGGTACTCGGTCCCGATGGTCACCACCAGCCGCTCGGGCAGCCCCAGTTCGGGCCAGCGGCCCTCCCCGACCATCGCGTGGGCGGCCTCGACGGCGGACATGCCGCGCGCGTGCAGGGCGTGCGCCCGCTCTCGCACATGTCCGAGGTAGTCGATGTGGGAGCGCAGCCCCGCCCGGTCGAGCACCGGCCCATGACCCGGGACGATGGTCTCGGCCCCGCTGTGCAGCACCGCCTCGCACGCCCCGATGATGTTCTCCAGCGGCCCCGCCCAGTGCACCGCGTGGTCGCCGGGCTCCTCGGGCGTCGAGGCGAAGACGATGTCGCCGGTGAACACGGTGCCGTGGTCGGGCAGATGGACGACGAGGTCACCCGTGGTGTGCGCGGACGGCAGACTGGTCAGCAGCACGGGATGCCCGCCCACTGTCAGTTCCAGCTCGCCCTCGAACACGGTCGTCGGCGCGACGACGTGCGTCCGGGACCAGTCGAAGTGCCCGAAGTGCGTGGCGAGATACCTGCCGACCGGTGACCCGGCCCCCGCCCCCTCGATCATCTCCCGCATCTGCTGCGGGCTCGGCTCGATCTCGATGTGGTGCCGCGCCTCCCGCGTGGTGATCACCTCGGCCCCGGGCACGACATCGGCGCCCCACAGATGGTCCCCGTTGGCGTGCGTCACGACGATCCGCGCTATCTCACCACCGCCCAGCACTTCCCGGGACGCCGCGAGGAACGCCTCGGCCATTGGCCGGTCGTACGGCGTATCGATCCACAGCCCCTCTCCGTCGTTCCCCACCAGCAACCCGCAGTTGGCCAGCCCCCATCCCCGCCGCGGCGGCTTCCAAAGATGGAGACCGTCACCGAGTGCGCGAAGGGAGGAGGGAGAGAGCGCCATGCGTTCGATTATCCAGTGCGGAGTTCGGTCAGCACCGATGAGTTCCTGCGCCGAGGGCGGTCTGTCCTAGCAAGAGCCGCATCACACCCCATGAAGGAGACCGCGATGACCGAGACCTGTGCCGCCGCGCCCGTTGCCGCCGCAGGAGAGGGCACCCGCAGCCGCCGCAGCGAGATCGCGGCGAAGGTCCTCACCGTGCTGCTCGCCCTCTTCCTCGGTGTGGCCAGCGGAGCGCCCAAGCTGTTCCGGGCCGAGGCCGCCGTGGAGCCCTTCGACAAGATCGGCTGGGGCGACTGGTTCATGTACACCGTCGGCTCGCTGGAGGTGCTGGGGGCCGTCGCCCTGCTGGTCCCGATCCTCTCCGGGGCCGCCGCGCTGGCCTTCATCGGACTGATGGCCGGCGCCACCGTCTTCAACCTGACCGTGCTCGAAGCCCCTGAGGCCGTGATCACGACCGTCCTCCTGAGCGTCGTGCTCGCCTACATCGCCCGGTCCCGCCGCGCCCACACCGCCCAACTTCTCCGCCGTCTGCGCCGGTGACTCCGTCAGGCCCTACCTGATGTGACCGACGAACCGTGCCCACGCCTCGTACCCGAACACGAGCGTGGGCCGGTCCGCGTCCAGCCGCTGTTTGGTGTCCCGTACGGGGACGGTGCGGGGGAGGTTGGTGGCGACCTCGACGCACTCCTCCCGGTCGTCGCTGTAGGTGCTGGTGCGCCAGGCGGGTGCGGGGGCGAGTTGGGTCATGATCGGTACTCCTGTGCTACTCGATGGACCAAGGCGAGGGAAGCCTCGGACGACAGGGCGCAGTTCCGGGCGTCGGCGAAGACTTCCTGGAAGGCGTGGACGTCTTCATCGCGCTCGCGCAGCATGTTGCCCACCGGACTTTCATGCAGCGCGACTACTATGCCCGACTCTTCACTCAGCGTCAGGATGAGGAATGAGCCCAGCAAGCAAGGATGTGGGCCGCTGGTGAAAGGCAACACCTGAACCGTGACATTCGGCTGGTCGGTGGCGAGTTGTTCGATGTGTTCCAACTGGCGTGCCATGGTGGCCTTGCTGGCGACCTGTTGATGCAACGCGGCTTCTGAGATCACGGCGCAGAAGGTGACCGGTGAGTCTGGATCGGTGAGGCGACGCTGCCGAATGGCTCGCACCTCCACGAATTGGTCGAGCATTTGCGGGCTGCGCTTCGTCCGTGGAGTGTCGGCCACGGCGCGGGCGTACTCCCTGGTTTGAAGCAACCCCGGGATGAGCCCCAGGTGCGCCGTGTCGATCTGTTCGGCAAGTGACTCGGTGGCGATGTAGTCGCGGTAGGTGGGGGTCAGCACGCCGGCGTACTCGTCCCACCAACGCTGCTCCCGCTTCGGATGGGCGGTCCTGGCAAGCGTGCTCAGGCGCCGGTGGGTTCCCGCGTCCGAGATGCCGTACGCCTGGAGCAGGGCAGTCACATCAGGAGTGCGGATCAGAACCCGCCCGTTCTCCATCCGACTGATCTTTCCTTTGGTGCAGTCCAGCGCCTCCGCTGCCTGCGTGGTGGAGAGCCCTGCTGACTCGCGGTGCTGCCGCAGTTCGATACCGAGACGGCGGGCGAGCGCGGTGGAGGGTCGGTCCATGGCCATGAACCTGCTTGTAGCAGACGAGAGTTCGCGGCAGCCACTCGATTCCTCGGAAGAGTGAAATTCTATCCGGATTCAACTCGAAACGTTGCGAGCGTCTGGAGTCCCCGGCACCGTGAAGCACCTGCTGGGATCGCCCTCGACCGGGTGCCGTCGTACTCCAAGGAGCCGCAATGGCTGACGAATCCATCAACACCACCGACACCTACGAGCTGAGCTTCCGTGTCCCGCGTGCGCGGCGGAGCGTGCCCCGAGCACGGGCGATGGTGCGGGCCGTACTGGGGGCCTGGGGCATCGCCCCGGACATGGCGGCGGACGCCGAGCTCGTGCTGTCCGAACTGGTCACCAACGCGGTGCGGGCGCGAGCCCCGCGCGACCGCCAGGTCGGCATCCGGGTCGAGTGCCAGCACGACGCCGCGCTCCGCGTTGAGGTGAGCGACACCAATGCCGCCGAGCCACAGCGGCGCGACCCCGCGCCGGGCGACGAGGGCGGGTACGGGCTGCTCCTCGTCGACGCACTCGCCCGCCGCTGGGGAACCGAGCGCCGCGCGTGCGGCGTCGGCAAGACGGTGTGGGCCCAACTGCCCGCGTCCGAGAGCGAGCCGACATCCGAGGCGACGGCCGCCGCCCTCACCGTGCGGCCCGGCCAGCGGGTCCACGCCCATGGCGCCTGGCGCACAGTCCGCACCGTACGCAGCGAGCCGTACGCCACCGGCGGCCTCGCCCTCGTCATCGGCCTGGACGAGGGCCGGGCCCTGCGGGTCCCGGCGGCCACAACCCTTGCCGTACGCAGCGGCGGCAGCACTCAGAGCTGACCGCCCGATACTGTGGCGGCGGACGACGGCAGCGGACGACGGCAGCGGACGGCCTTGGCCGGTAGGAGGGCTGGGCGATGATCACCGCATCGAGATCGACGGCTTCAAGTCCTTCGAGGACTTCGCTCTTGAGCTGCCCCCTTTCACCGTCCTGGTGGGAGCGAACGCCTCCGGCAAGTCCAACATGCTGGAAGCGGTGGATCTGCTGGCGCATCTCATCAGGGAACCCACGGGACAGACGCTGGTCGACCACGCACGGCGCGGAGGACCGAAAGACCTGTTCCGGCGCGGCCCGGACGGCGAGCCGGTTGACATGATGCGCATCGCGGCCGATGTCATCGTGGACGGCGAGCTCCGGGTGACGGCCACGGTCCAGTACACGGACCCGCCTGATCCGTTGCGGGTGAGTGTCGTGGTCGAGAATGCCCGCGATTACCGTCATCCCGGGGACGACGAACCTTTTCCGCAGCTCCCAGAGGCGGTGCTACACGTCGAAGAACCCGAGAACGGGCTCCACCCCAGCAGGGTCCCCACGCTGCTGTCGCGGCTGCGCGGCAGGGTGAGCGACCTCAAGTCGCTGACGGAAGGACACGGCAGGCAGACGCTCGTCACCACGCACTCGCCCGTGGCTCTCGCTGCGGCCTTGGAAGAGGCCCCCGATTCAGTGATCTTTCTGGACTCCGTAACCCGGTTCGGCGACGGGCAGTCGCCACGTCGAGTGACGCGTGCCCGGCCAGTCGCCCAGGAAGGCGAGCGGGGCACCTTCGTGACGCCTGTGGAAGTACGCAAGTACCTCGATCGCGTTGGGCGGTTCAGCCGTGGCGCGTAGGTACTTCACCCTGGCCCTGCTCACCGAAGGGCGCAGCGACCAGTGGTTTCTCTGCCCTCTCATCGACCGGCAGGTTGCTGCACTGGCCTGCGAGTGAGCGGTCGGGTTCGACTACTCGGGAGTGGTCACCGGCGAATGCTTCACTGTGGCCCCTCGCGACTCGGTCGTGCGAGAGGTGATGGAACTGCTTCGGTACTTCGACATCGTCCTGATCCACCACGATCACAACGAACGAGGGAAAGCGGAAGCGGTGCGAGAAGCGCTCGCGGCGTACGCCGCCCGTATCGTTCCGCTCGTGCCGGTACGGGAAACCGAGGCGTGGATGCTGACGGACCTAGAGGCACTGCGCGAAGCCACTCCCATGCGGGACACCGCCTGGCAGGTTCCGCACGATGTGGAAAGGGTCGCCGACCCGAAGGCCGTTCTGAACGACGCTCTCGGCCGTCGCCGCGACGCGGAACGGGATTTCGACCGGTTGGGGCAGACCGTATGTCTGGAGAGCCTCGCCAAGGTCTCCGCGTACCGCCGCTGGGTCTGCGATCTGCGTGTGGCGATGGAGCAGCAGCGTTTTCTGCGACGGCGGCTTGTGGGCTGCGCGACTAGTGTGGCCACTGCGGGACGCGGTCGCAGGTCGGTATGGCGGAAGGTGGAGAGATGATCACGCAGATCCGAGTGGACGGCTTCAAGTCGTTCGTCGACTTCCATCTCGACGTGCCGCCGTCACTGATCATGCTGGGACCGAATGGCGCCGGGAAGTCGAACCTGTTCGACGCGCTGCGGTTGGTTGCCGGGACTGTGCTGAGCGGGTTCGAGGCCACCGTCGCAAACGACCCCCGGCTCTCGCCGAAGGGGTTGTTTCATCGAAGCGGCGTCGCCGGGCAGTCGCAGCGACGTGAGTTCTCGGTCGAGGTGGGGATGGTGGTTGCCGTTCCCGAGGGGCCCTTGCCGTTGCGGGTGCGGGTGACTGTGGAGCGCCGGGATCAGGGCGGGGGGCTGCCCGACGTTCCGGTGCTTGTCCCGCACAAGAGCGCTGTCTGGGTCAGCAGCCTTCAGTCGACCGACTGGACGGGGAATGCGGGATTGGGCGCCGAGGTGCTGTCTGCGATGCGGGAGGCCAGGGAGCGGTTTCTGGCGCGGGACAGCACGGAGATCGCGCGGGTGGGGTACAGATATTCTCCCGGAGCGGGAGCGGAGGAACTGCTCCACCTCCTGGCCCGCGAATGCCGTGGCTGGGAGCCGCTACAGCTCCGCCCCGAGATCATGCGGCAACTGTCGCCCGCCGGGCCAGAGGCCCCGCTGGGGCCGCACGGGGATCATCTCGCGCTGGCCCTCGCACGGCTGGAGCGCGGTGATCCAGCAGTTTGGCGGCGGTTCGTCGCCGACTGCGCCGGGTTGATCGAAGGGCTCAGCGACGTGCGGCCGTATCTGATCGAACGGCGGGGCGAGTTCGACTTCGAGGTCGAGTTCGAGCACACCGGGTGGATGGTCCCCTCGCTGTTGTCCGACGGGACACTGCGGATGCTGGGTCTGCTCGCCGCCAGTGTTGATCCGCTGCGGCCGGGCACCCTGTGCGTCGAAGAGTTGGAGAACGGGATGCATCCCGCACACGTTGCCGACCTGGTGCGCAGGTTGCGGCGTGGAGCTGGTGTCCCGACAGATCGGCTCCACGAGCCGTACCGGCAGTTGATCGCCACGACACACTCGCCGGCCCTGCTCGCGGCCCTCCGCACAGATCTCAGCGGCAGCCTTGTCTTCCTGATGCAGGTCCACCGGACGAATCCGCAGGACCGTACGGTCTCCCGTGTGACACGAGCGCTGCCGCTGCGGGCCGGGGACGACGTGCCGGAGGAGTCCGTCTCCCCGGACCAGGTTGCCAGGATGCTGCGACGCCTCGGGCAGGAGGCGGCGTGAAGGAGCTTCCGCTGCGACCGGGGCTGCTGGTCGAGGGCAACAGTGACAGCCGGTATCTGGAAGCGCTGATCCGGAAACAGTTGGCCGCGCTTGTGGAACACTCCGACCGGTACGTCGAGGTCTACTCCTGCGACACCTCTCCGGACGTGTGGACGAACAAGTCAGCAGCCGACGTGCTCGCCGAAGCGAAATCACTCGCCCGCGACTGCGACTTACTCTTCGTCCACTGCGACTGGGACGCTGCGGACAAGGCACACGACTACGTCGCACATTTGAGGCAGTGGGCCGAGAGTGAGAAACGCGCAGGGGAGTCCGTAGCCCTCGTACCCGTTCTGATGACCGAGTCCTGGATGCTCGCCGACAAGGCCGCTCTCGCAGCCGTCGTCCCCGGACTGGACATCAGCCGTTACCCCTACAGCACACCTGCCGAGGTGGAGAAGCGGGTGACGTCCTCAGAGAAGGGCAAGGGCAAAGGGAAATTGAAGCTGGGCCCCAAGCAGGTGTGGGACCAGCTTCTGGGCCGGAACGCGCACAGCGTGCTCCAGGACGACGCCGACATCCTTGTCCAGCACACCGACCTGACCGTGCTGGACAAGGTGCCGTCCTATCGGGCCTGGCGGGAGGCCACCGAAGAGGCGCTGAGGCCTCGGTATCTGTGACCTGAAACCTGTCGGGCCTCAGTTGCTGAAGATGTTGCCCTGGTTCTGGCCCCGGGCGCCTTGGGAGCCCATGCCGTACTGGGCGCGCGGGCCCCCGCCGATGTCGGCGTTCTGCGGGGGAAGCAGCTCGCTGGGCTGGACGAGGGCGTAGCCCTGGCCCATGAAGGAGAGCTCCCAGCCCTCGCCGGTGCTGCCGCGGCGGCGCCAGACGCCCTGGGAGGAGGTCTGGGCCTGCATCTGGACGCGCAGACCGGTGGACCAGGCGACGACCGCGTCCGCGTCGGCGTTGACGTAGGTGTCCGGGGTGACGTCCAGCAGCAGCGGCTGGCCCGAGGTCATCAGCGCCACCTTGCCCTGACCGGTGATGTTGAGGTTGTAGGCACCGGTGCCGGAGATGCCGAACTGGCTGTCCACGGAGATGATCTCGTGGTGCAGGGTGGAGTCCATGGCCAGGACGTACGAGGCGTCGACGGTGAGGCCGTCGCGGTCGACGTCGACCACATGCACGTACTGCGCCAGATTGGCGAGGAAGACCGTCCCCTGACCGGAGCAGCGCATCAGCGGCAGCTGCTCGCGGGCCGGGCCCCGGCGCCGGCCCTGCCCCTGGAACTCGGCGTCGAACTCCAGCAGCCCCTGGTAGGCGACCATGGCGCCCTTGCGGGCCAGCACATCGTCGTGACCGGTCAGCTGCACCCGCAGCAGTTGCGGATTCTGCGCCGCGTAGCGGTCCTGCGTCTGGACCTCGGCGTATCCGAAGAGCGTACTCTGCACGGCTGTTCTCCCTTTCCCCGTCGGCTTCCCGTCAGCCCCGGACCCGGATGCGGTCCGTGCTGTCCTCGCTCGGCTGGACGACCACGAAGCCCTGCCCGGAGAACGCGATCTGGTACGCCTCACCGCTGCCCCGGCCGATGAGTGCCCCGGCCTTCATGCTGCGCTTGCCCTTCATCTTCAGACCGCTGGACCAGGCCACCAGCGCGTCCGGGTCCACATACGTCTCGTCCTCACCGCGCCCGCAGTCGACGACCACCGGGGTGCCGCGCGAGGTCAGGGCGACCCAGCCGGTACCGCGGATGCCGACGTTGAACAGCCCCTGGCCCGCGAACTTGGCGAGCCCCTTGACCCGTTCGACGCCCCACTGCAGGTGGGCGTCGAAGGCGAGGAGATTGGTGCCGTTGACCGACAGCGACTCCTCGTTGAGGTTGACGCACACCACGTCGGCGCCGTAGTCGGCCAGATAGAGCAGGCCGTCGCCGCGGCAGAGCATCAGCGGGTTCTGCTCGCCGGTCAGCCACTGCGAGGCCATCTGGCGGACGGCGGGCGGATTGGCCTCGTACTGCACGAAGCCCTCGTAGGCGACCATCGAGCCGGGCCGGGCGAACAGGTCCTGGCCCGACTGCATGGCCACCTTGACCATGTGGGACCCGTGGTTCTGCATACGTGCTGCCACGGGAGCGGGTGCGTAGCCCGCGAGTGGTGCCGGCTGGTTCATGACGGGCTCCCCCTAGACCTCGTACGGCTGGACGACGATGAAGTTGCCGGGCGCACCGCGGAACTGGAGGTTCACGGTCTCCCCGCTGTGCCCCGGGTAGGCGTTGCGGTGCAGTCGCACCTGGCTGGTGACGATGACCTGCGCCGCCGCCGACCACGCCACCACCGACTGGGCGTCGGCGAACGTGGTGGGGGTGACGGGGAGGACGACAGGGGTTCCCTGCGTCTTGACCACCACGGTGCCGGTACCGGTGAACTGCATCGTGAACAGCGCACCACCGGGGATGCCGTGGCCCTCGATCCGGCGGACCTCGTGCTGCAGCGACTCGTCGAAGGCGAGCACGTTGTCGGCCGAGACACAGATCGCGTCGCCCTGCAGTTCCACGGGGTGGACGTGCGCCGCGTTCTCGGCGAAGAACACCTGGCCGCGGCCGCTGCAGCGCATCAGCTGCATCTCCTGGCCGGTCGCGTTGCCGACCACGCGGCCGGTGAACCCGGCGCCCTTGTAGGAGAAGTCGACCTTCCCCTGGTAGAGCACCATGCTGCCCTGCTTGGCGAGCACGGGCTGGCCGTCGACGCCGATGTCCGCACGGACGAGGGAGGGGTTCTGCAGCGTCCAGCGCTGGCCGGTCGGCAGCTCGTGGTACTTCTGCAGCACCGCGCCCATGCCCGCCGCCGGGCCCTGCGGAATCTGCGGGGCGGCGTAGCCGCCGCCCGGCGCCTGCTGGGCGAACGGATTGGAGAGCTGCTGCCCACCGGGAGGCCCGGGGGGTCCGGGAGGTCCGGGTGGCCCGGGCTGCTGGGGCTGGGGTGGCTGGTGCTGCTGGTATTGCTGCGGCGGCTGTGGGGCCTGGGGTGGCTGGACGGGGCCGGTCATGGTGGGCGCCCCATGGACGTCCGGCGCCGCCGGCTGCGGCTGCGGCTGCGGCTGCTGGGGCGTGTACGGCTGCTGCGGTTGCTGCGGCACCTGCGGCTGTTGGGCCACCTGCGGCTGCGGGGCCGGGGCCTGCGGGGCCGGGGCTGGCGGAGCCGGTGCAGGCGCCGGGGCGGGAGCCGGGGGCTGAGCCGCCTGGGGCTCCGGCGCGGAAGCCGGCGGAGGGGCGAAGCCAGGCGCGGGCTGCTGCGGCGGCGCGCCCCCTCCCGGTGGCGCGAAACCGGGCGCGGCCTGCGGTTCGGGTGGCTGCTCCTCCTCCAGCACCTCGCCGCCGAAGTGCTTCAGCAGCGCGTCCAGGCCACCGTCGAAGCCCTGCCCGAGCGCGGCGAACCGCCAGACGTCGTTCTTCCGGTAGATGTCCCCCAGCATCACGGCGCGCTCGGTGGAGAACTCCGAGCCGTCGAAGGGGTAGCGGGCCACCTCCTCGCCGCCCGCCACCAGCCGGATGTAACCGGGTCCGACCTGCGACATCTGGCCCGCGCCGTCGATCGTCGCGGTGAACGACAGCCGCTGCACCTGCTGCGGGATGCGCTCCAGCGTCACCCGGAAGGACTCGGTGTCCCCGGCCTGCGCCCCGAGGAGCTGCAGGGACTCCTCCGGCGACTTGGGCTGGTTGAAGAAGATGAAATAGCGGTCGTCGGAGAGCCGTTCCTGCTCATCCAGCCCGAAACAGCTGATGTCGAAGGAGAGTCCGGCTCCGGCGATCTGTACGCCCACGTACAGATCCGTGCCCGCCGTCAGATCACTGATCTTGGCCTTGTGGCCGCGTTGCAATTCCCTGGGCATACGTAACGACCGTCCCCCATCCCGTGCGGTGCGTGCTTCGACCATGCGGCCTGCGTTCGGCCGTTCCACCACCGCGGTGCGGTCGCGGGACGGCTCCCACAGGCTAATGGGTACCTACGACCGTGGGACCAGGAGTGTTCCCCGGCGGTCTGTACGGACGCCGCGCACGCTGCCCGGTGACCGCGCCGGGGTGACCGCTCACCCGCAGGGCGAGCCGAAGTCCGCGTATCGGCGTAACGGTGCGACACGGGCTGAACACACCGGCCCGGCCGCCATGTGGTGAGGGGGCGGTTACACGGGGAGATGCCGGGCCACGGGCATTGTGGGTATCGCCACAAAGGCCGCAGTCGATCTTTTCGGGGTGGCACTCTGCAGGAAAGCGGTCCTTGAGGCGAGGCGTTCGATTGCCTCGGACCCCGCTCCTCCCGGCACCTTTCGACCGGGAGATCCAGCTGCGGCGGACAGGGGTCGCCGCAACCCCCCACCCCGTGCCCGTACGACACCCGGGAGCAGGCGACCGCCCGTGACCGCACTTGCCCGCTGGTGCCTGAGGCGCCGCCTTATCGTCCTGCTGCTCTGGCTCGCCGCGCTCGGCGGCGCCGTGACGGCCTCGTCACTCATCGGCAGCTCCTACTCCGACGACTACGGTGCCCAGGGCACCGAGTCGGGCCAGGCGGCGCAGCGCCTGGAGAGCGCCTTCCCCGACCGGGCCGGCGGCAGTGACACGATCGTGTGGCACACGGACGGGACGACCGTGCGCGCCGCCGCCGTCCAGGAGCGGATGGCCGAGACGCTGCGCGAGGTCGAGCAGCTGCCCGGCGTCGCCTCCGTCCAGTCCCCCTACAGCCCGCAGGGTGGGGGACAGATCAGCGAGGACGAGCACACGGCCTACGCCGACCTGACCTTCGACAAGCCCACCGACGAGCTCGGCAAGGAGAAGGTCCAGCGCGTCGTGGCGACCATCCAGGACGCTTCCGACGCGGATATCGGCCTGCAGGCCGAGGCGGGCGGTTCCGGCGTGGCGGCGGCCGAGGCCCCCAAGGCGCACCTGGCCGAGGCCATCGGGCTGGCGGCGGCCGCCATCGTCCTCTTCCTCGCCTTCGGCTCGCTCGCCGCGACCGCTCTGCCGCTGATCACGGCCGTCGTCGCGGTCGGTACGGCGGCGGCCGGCATCGGACTGCTCAGCCAGGTGATGACCGTGGCGGAGTTCGCGCCGATGCTGGGCATGCTCATCGGGCTGGGCGTCGGTATCGACTACGCGCTGTTCATCGTCACCCGGCACAGACGGGGGCTGCGGGCCGGGCTGCCGGTGGTCGAGGCCGCGCGTCGCGCGGTGACGGTCTCCGGGCGCGCGGTGGTCTTCGCGGGGGCCACGGTCTGCATCGCGCTGCTGGGTATGTTCATCCTGCGGCTCGACTTCCTCAACGGAGTGGCGATCGCCGCCTGTCTGACCGTCCTGCTCAGCGTGGCCGCTTCCATCACGCTGCTGCCCGCCCTGCTGGGCTTCATCGGGATGCGGGCGCTCAGCCGCCGTGAGCGGCGACAGTTGACCGAGCACGGTCCGCGCCCCGACCGGCCCACGGGCTTCGCCATGCGCTGGTCGGCCTTCGTGGAGCGGCATCCCAGGCTGCTGGGTGCGGTCGCCGCGGTACTGATGGCCGTGCTCGCGCTGCCCGCGCTCGGGCTGCACCTGGGCACCTCCGACCAGGGCAACGACCCGGCAGCCAGCACCACCCGCCAGGCCTACGACATGCTCGCGGACGGTTTCGGGCCGGGCACCAACGGTCCGCTGACACTGGTGGGCGAGCTGGACGGGGCCGGCGACAAGCTGGCCTTCGACCACCTGCGGGGCGAGATCCGGGACACCCCGGGTGTCGCTCAGGTCAGCGGCCCCGAGTTCAACGGCAGCGGCGACACCGGTGTGATCACCGTCGTGCCCGACAGCTCCCCGCAGTCCCGTTCGACCTCGGATCTGGTGGACCGGCTCCGCAGCGACGTGCTGCCGCAGGCCGAGGAGGGCTCGACCATGGAGGTCCTGGTCGGCGGGACCACCGCGGGCCACGACGACTTCGCCGACATCATCGTCGGCAAGCTGCCGCTCTTCGCCGGTGTGGTCATCGGGCTCGGCTGTCTGCTGCTTCTGCTGGCGTTCCGCAGCATCGGCATCCCGGTCAAGGCCGCGGTCATGAACATCGCGGCCGTCGCCGCCGCCTTCGGCGTCGTGGTCGCCGTCTTCCAGTGGGGCTGGGGCAGCGAACTGCTCGGGCTGGGCAGCGCGGGGCCCATCGAGCCCTTCCTGCCGGTCATCATGATCTCGGTGCTCTTCGGGCTGTCCATGGACTACCAGGTCTTCCTGGTCAGCCGGATGTACGAGGAATGGCGGCTGACCGGTGACAACAGACGCGCCGTGCGGGTGGGCCTCTCGGAGACCAGCCGTGTGATCAACTCCGCGGCGGTCATCATGATCTCCGTCTTCGGTGGCTTCGTGCTCAGCGGTGACCGGCTCATCGCCATGTTCGGCATCGCCCTGGCGGCTGCTGTGGCGCTGGACGCGTTCGTGCTGCGTACGCTGCTGGTGCCGGCCCTGATGCACATGCTGGGCGGCGCCAACTGGTGGCTGCCGCAGTGGCTGGATCGACGGCTGCCGCGCCTGAGCATCGAGCCGGACACCAGCGGCCATGAAGACGGCGACGCCGAGGCCCCGGTGAGCGTGGACGTACCGCTGGTGGGACAGCGCACCGGGTCTCTCATCGGTCTCTCAGAAACCGCCCCTACGGTGGCCGCCCATGGCTACCGAAAGCACGAAGACCACGCAGACCACGACTGAGAAGTCCCCCGCCGACGAGCCGGCCGACGAGGCGGTCGCGGAGAAGGAGACACCTGCCCGACCGGCCGACGACCTGCGCGGCAAGGACTCCGCCGACGCCGACAACGCCGACGCCGCCGACAACGCCGACGATGCCTATGACGGCGACGGCGACGAGGAGGCCGGACTCGACGCCCAGGACCGGGCGGCGGGCCGGCGCAGCGACTGGGCCGGCGGCGCCTTCGCCGTCGTCAGCGCCGGTCTCGGCCTGGCCTCGCTGACCGGCACCTCCTTCAGCGAGATGCTGCGCGAGCGCAAGAGCCTCCTTGGGCAGATCAAGAGCAACTCCCAGGGCTCCGGCGGCTCGGCGGCCGATCAGGTCAACGCTCTGTACGGCGCACCCTGGCACACGGCCGCCGTGGTCAACGGGATCTTCGCCGTCCTCGCGCTCGTGGTGGGCGGTCTGCTGCTGGCGACGCTCAGCGGCCGGCCCGAGGCGCGCGGCTGGGTCAAGGCCGTCGCGCTGGGCGGAGTGGTGCTCGGCCTGATCGGCCTCGTCGTCGCGGGCGGCATGTACTTCGACCTGTTCGCTGCGCAGCCCGAGGTGCCCTCCTCCGCCGGCCAGTGAGGGCGGGCGAGGGTACCTACGCACCCTGCCCGGTGGTCTAGACGAGTAAGTCCGAAGGCTTGGTCAGTGGTCGTAGGCGATCAGTGATCGTGTGATGGATCGGCCTGTGGTGCGGTTGTGCCAGATCGCGGCCGTCATGGCCAGGATCCGTTGGCCGACACGGGCGAGGACGCCGGCGGGGGTTCTCGCCCCGTGACGCTCGAGGTCGAGCTGGCCTTTGAGGGTGTCGTTCACCGACTCGATGAGTTGGCGGATGGGCTTGAGCAGGTGTTCGCCAGCCCGCGGCTTGAGGGAGCGGTAGCTGGGCCGCAGCAGGGTCAGACCGTGCTCGGCCATGAAAGCGTCGAGGTGTTTGGATACGTAGCCCTTGTCGCCGACGATCGTCTGCCCGGGGTGTGTGGCCAGCAGGTCCTGGTCGCCGGTGAGCATGCCGGCCAGCACCTCGCGTTCGTCGATTTTGGGGTTGGCCAGGGCCCAGGCGATCGGTAGGCCGCCGGGGGTGCACACCAGGTGGAGCCGCAGGCCCCAGAAGTACCGGGAGTGTGAGGGGCAGTAGCCGTACCCGGCCCAGCCGGCCAGGTCGGAACGCTTCACGGTGGGCCGTGAGCGGGCGCACTCCACTGGGGTGGAGTCCACGATCCACACATCGTCGTGCCACAGGTCGCTGTCCCGGGCGAGTGTGCGGATGAATGTGCTGATCAGCGTGTCCGCAGCTCGCAGGCGCTTGTTGTAGCCAGACTGCCCGGGCAGGTAGGGAAACTCGGCGGCCAGGTGGGTGCGGGCGAAGCGCAGCCAGCGGGCCTCGGAGACGAAACCGAGCAGGGCCTGCATCACCGCGAGCGTCAACAGCTCGGCATCCGTCAGCCTGGGTGGGCGGCCCCCTCGCCGCGTTCGGACCAGAGCGTCATCGATCTTCACGTACAGTGCTGTCGCGAGGGTCTCGAGGTTTGTCGTCACAAACGAACCAACGAGACCCTCGCTTCATGCCCCCGGAGACTTCGGACTTACTCGTCTAGGGCCGGCAGCGGGCCGGCCTAAGGCTTCCGGGCCGCCAGGACGGGGCAGTTGCCCGATGTGCCGGGGCCCCCTCAGGAAGCAGTGTGGGAGTACGCCATTCCGCACCACTCCCCGAGGGGGCCACCGTCATGTTGTACGACCTCAGCAACAGCCGGCACCACTACCGCATGGACGACCTGCGCCGCGAGGCCGAGCACGAGCGGCTGGTCCGTATGGCCAGGGCCGCCCGCCGGGAGCAGCGGGGCACCGCGCGCTCCTGGCTCCGTCGCAGCCGCCGCGGCCGGGACGAGAACGAACCGGTGTGGGTCCGGGCGGCATGAGCGGGGCCGTCCGCACCGCCGGCAGGTGTTCGCCCGCAGACAAGACAGGTGCCCTGGGCCGGTGCCGGATGCCATGCTGAGTGACGTGCCCCTGCAAACCACAGTCAGCCCCGTCTTCGTCGGCCGCACCGCCGAACTCGCCGCGCTCACCGAGGCCCTCGCGGTAGCGGACAAGGGCGCGCCCCAGGCGCTGCTCCTCGGTGGCGAGGCGGGTGTGGGCAAGACCCGGCTCCTGGAGGAGTTCCTGGCCCGGGCCCGCGCGTCCGGCGGTGTCACCACCCTCGGCGGCTGTCTCGAACTGGGCGCCGACGGCCTCCCCTTCGCGCCCTTCACCACGGCGCTGCGCGGTCTGCGCAGCGCCGTGCCGCCCGCCGCGCTGGCAGCCGCCGCGGAGGGCCGGGAAGCCGAACTGGCCCGGCTGCTGCCGGACCTGGCGGTGCCGGGGCCGACGGCGCCGCTGCGCGAGGAGTACGACGACGGCGCCGACGGCGGACGTGCCCGGCTGTTCGAGGCGACCGCCCAGCTGCTGGAACGGCTGGCCGCCGACCGCACTCTGGTCGTCGCCCTCGAAGATCTGCAGTGGGCCGACCGCTCCACCCGCGAACTGCTCGGCTACCTCTTCCGCTCCGTACGCGCCTGCCGGCTGGTGCTGCTGGCCACCTACCGCACCGACGACATCCACCGCCGCCACCCGCTGCGCCCGTTCCTCGCCGAGCAGGACAGGCTGCGTACCGTCCTGCGTGTGGATCTGCCCCGGCTCACCCGGGCCGAGGTGCGCGACCAGATCACCGGTATCAACGGCACCGAGCCAGCGAGCGAACTGGCCGCGGAGATCTTCCGCCGCTCCGAGGGCATCCCCTTCTTCGTCGAGGAGCTGACCGCCACCGAGGCCGCCTGCGCGATCAGCGACTCGCTGCGCGACCTGCTGCTCGTCCGCCTCGAAGCGCTGCCCGAGCCGGCGCAGCGCGTTGTGCGGCTCGCCGCGGGCGGGGGATCGACCGTCGAGCACGCTCTGCTGGCCGCCGTCGCCGGGCTCGGCGAGGACGCGCTGCTGGAGGCCCTGCGTTCGGCGGTCGAGGCCAATGTGCTGCGCCCGACCGAGGACGGCTCCGGCTATCTGTTCCGGCACGCCCTGCTGCGCGAGGCGGTACGGGAGGACCTGCTCCCCGGCGAGCTGGCCGGGATCAGTCGCCGCTACGCGGAGGCGCTGGAGGCGGACCCGTCGCTGGTGCGGGCCGAGGAGCGGCTGGCGCGCCTGGCGCACTACTGGCACCGCAGCCGGGACGCGGCCCGGGCGCTGCCGGCCGCGCTCTCCGCCTCGGTCGCGGCCCGGCACCGGCACGCGTACGCCGAGGAGCACCAACTGCTGGAGCGGGTCATCGAGTTGTGGGACGAGGTGCCCGAGGAGGCCAGGGCCGCGCTGCCGGCGCTGCGCGTCCCGCGGACGTTCCCGTCCGCTCGGGCGGGGGACGGTACCCAGCCCTTCTCCCGGCCGCCGTCCTTCGTCGAGGTGCTGGCCGAGGCGGTCGTCGCCGCCCGGATCAGCGGCGATGTGGCGCGTGCCAAGGTGCTCGCCCGCCGTGCGCTGGCCCGGCTGGACGAGGCGAAGGACCCGCTGAGCGCCGCCTGGTTCCAGCTGAAGCGGGGGCTGCTGCTGGAGGAGATGGGCAAGGGCGACGGATGGGAGCAGATCGCCAAGGCCCAGGAGCTGGTCCGCGGGCTTCCGCCGTCGGCCGTGCACGCGGAAGTACTCTCCAGCGCCGCGAGCTGGGGCATGGTCCACCGTCCCGGCCGGGAGGCGCTGGCCACGGCCGTGCGCGCGGTAGAGCTGGCCCGGGTCGTCGGTGCGACCGCCATCGAACTGGAGGCCAGGGTCACCCTCGGCACCCTGCTCGCCGAATCCGGCGATCTGGAGGAAGGCCTGGCCGAGCTGGCCCGGGCGCGGGACGAGGCGGGCGAGGCGGGGGTCACCTCCGTGATGACCTGCGCCGCCATCAACATCGCCGTCGAACTGGAGGCGGTGGGCCGCTCGGCGCAGGCGGCCGAGGAAGCGGCCCGCGCGGCCCGCGTCGCCCATGAGCGCGGACGCCCCAACTCCTATGCGGGAGCCCTCGCCGGACAGGCCGAGGCACTGCTGTCGACGGGGGAGTGGGAGCGGGCGGCCGAACTCCTCGACCGGGCCAGGGACGCGGCGCGCGTCGCCGACGTACGCGCCTGGGTCGCGCTGCTGCACGCCCGGCTGGCCCGTGACCGCGGGGACCTGCCGGGGCTGGAGACCGCCGTGGCGGAAGCGGTGGCCACCATGGGCAGCTCCCCGGCCAACGAGCCGCAGAAGGTGGTCGCGCTGCGGTACTTCACCATGGTGCTGGCGGCCGAGCGCGGTGAACTGGGCACGGCACGCGCCGAGCTGGCCTCGGCACTGCGGGAGGGCTTCCCGCCGGGCGCCCACCCGCACGCCTGGGCCCTGTTGTACGCCGCAGCGTCCTGGGAGGCGGAGCTGCGCGGTCTGCCGGACGCGGAGCAGGGGCGGGGCCCGGTGCTGGCCGAGGTGCGCCGCGCCGCCCGGCAGCTGCCCCGGCCCGCGCCGGTGTGGGAGGGCTACGCGCTGCTGCTGGAGGCCGAGCTGAAGCGGGCGGAGGGGCGGAACGAGCCGCAGCCGTGGGAGGCCGCGGCGCTGGCTCTGGAACCGGTGGGCCGGCCTCTTCCGCTGGCCCGCGCCCGGCTGCGCTGGGCCGAGGCGCTGCTGGAGGGCGGGGGCACACCGCACGAGGGCTCCCCGCGCCCGGAGGAGCTGCTGCGGCAGGTCCACTCGGTTGCCGAACGGCTGGGCGCGGCGCCGCTGCGGACCGAGGCGGAACAGCTCGCGGTACGCGCGCGGATCACGCTGGACCGCGGGGGAGCGGCGGAGCACGACCGGGCGCGGCCGACGGCGCCCGTGTCCGCCGACCCCGCCGAGTCGTTCGGTCTCACCCGGCGTGAGCGCGGCGTGCTGGAGCTCGTCGCCGAGGGCCGCAGCAACCGGCAGATAGCCGAACAGCTGCACATCGCGCCGAAGACGGCGAGCGTGCACGTCTCCAACATCCTCGCCAAGCTGGGCGTGGCCACCCGCGGTGAGGCGGCGGCGATGGCCTTCCGGCTGCGGCTGGTCGGCGCGAGCGGGCTCAGCGCCCCGGGGGCGCCGAGTGCCGCTCGGGCCGCGGCGGCTCCGGCTCCGGGCGCGGCCCGGGGCACAGCGCCGGCTCGGTCCGCTGCCCGGGTGGACGGATGAGCACCTGGCCGGAGGTCAGGTCGATCGGCCCCTTGCCGGGGTCGTTGCTGCCCTCCTGCACCCGGGTGTGCTCCAGCCGTCGCTGCTCGTCGTCCGCGTGTTTGCTGTTCGGCGAGAACAGCTCCTCGATCAGGTTGAACATCCGACCACCCTCAGCGCACCTGGAGACGCAGGATGCGGTCGTCCCCCTTCTCCGGTGAGCCACGTCCGTCCGTCTCGCTCGTGACCAGCCAGAGTCCGTCGCCACCACCGGTGCCGTGGTCGGCGACGACCGTCCGGAGCCGTCCGTATTTTCCTTTCAGGAACGCTTGGGGGGCCGCCGCGGGTTCCCCGCCCTTGAGCGGAATGCGCCACAGCCGCTCCCCGCGCAGTCCCGCCATCCACACCGAACCCTTGGCGACGGCCAGTCCGCTGGGTGATGCCTCGGCCGTGCGCCACTGCTCGACCGGGTTGCGGAAGCGTTTGTCGTCGCTCTTGCCCTCGGCGTCCGGCCAGCCGTAGTTCTCGCCCGGTTCGATCAGGTTGAGCTCGTCCCAGGTGTCCTGGCCGAACTCGGAGGCCCACAGCCGCTTGTCGCGGTCCCAGCCCAGGCCCTGCACATTGCGGTGCCCCCAGCTGTAGACCACCGAGTCCGGCTCGGGGTTGCCGCGTCCGGGCGGCTCGCCCTCGGGCGTCATCCGCAGGATCTTGCCGCCCAGCGAGTCCTTGTCCTGGGCGAGTTCGCCGTCGCCGGCGTCGCCGGTCCCGGCGTAGAGCATCTTGTCCGGGCCGAACGCGATGCGTCCGCCGTTGTGCAGCTGGCTCTTGGGAATGCCCTTGAGGATGGTGTCCGGGGCGCCGAGCTGCTCGCCGGGTTCCTTCTTGTCGTCGTAGACCATCCGCACGATGCGGTTGTCGGACGCGGAGGTGAAGTACGCGTACACCATCTTCCCGGCCTGCGCCCCGTCCGGCGGTACGGCCAGCCCCATCAGCCCGCCCTCGCCACCGGGCTCCACGCCCGGCACGGTGCCGACCTCGGTCTTCTTGCCGCTGTCGCCGTCGACGCGCAGGATCTCTCCCGTATCGCGTGAGGAGACCAGCAGATCGCCGCCGGGCAGCTGCGCGAGGCCCCAGGGGGACTTGAGCCCGGTCGTGAGGGTCTTGTCGACCTTCACGGAGCCCTTGGCGGGTGCGGCGGGGGGCGTGGCGGCGGCGCTGGAGCGCCCTTCTCCCCGGGAGGGCTGCGCCCCCGCGTCGCCGTCCCCGTCTCCGCCGGAACATCCCGCGCTCAGCGCCAGCGCACAGGCCACCCCGATGCTCACACCCGTCCTACGTCGCACGCTGCGGCTCCTCATCCTCGGCAAGCGGCTCCCTCCCACAGGGGACCACATCGGCCCCCGTCCCCGCCCGTGGGACGCGGGGACCGGCCGTTCCCCGCGCTGCCCGGGTCCGCGAGGCCCTCACTCCCAGGAGCCCTGCGCCGCGGGGAGCCCGGCGATCTCGGCCAGGTCCTCCGCGGTCAGGGCCAGGTCGGCGGCGCGGGCGTTCTCGGCGACCCAGTGGGCCTTCTTCGTACCGGGAACCGGCACCACATGGCGGCCCTGGGTCAGTACCCAGGCGAGGGCGATCTGCGCGGGAGTGGCGTTGCCGTGGCGGCGGGCCACCCTGCGCAGACCGGCGACGATGGGCTGGTTGGCGGCCATCATCTCGGCGGTGAAGCGGGGGTGCCGGGCCCGTACGTCGTCGGGCTCGAAACCGCCCCCGGTGGTCAGCGCGCCGGTCAGATAGCCGTTGCCCAGCGGCATCGCGGCGAGGAACCCGATGCCGCGCGCCTCGCACCAGGGCAGCAGCGTCTCCAGCGCCTCGCGGGACCACACCGACAGTTCGGCCTGTACACCGCTGACGGGGAAGACCTGCTGGACACGTTCGAGCTGTCGTATGGTCCCGTCGTGGATACCGGCGCCCGCCCTTCGGTCCGCGCGGGCGCCCACCGCGCAGAAGCCCAGCGCGCGCACCTTGCCCGCCGTCACCAGCTCCGCCATCGCACCCCAGGTCTCCTCGACCGGTACCTCCGGGTCGGCGCGGTGCAGCTGGTAGAGGTCGATGACCTCGGTCTGCAGCCTGCGCAGCGAGGAGTCGCAGGCGCGTCTGACATAGCTGGGCCGGCCGTTGGCGACGATGTGCTGTTCGCCGACCAGCAGTCCGCACTTGGTGGAGACGAACGCTTCGGAGCGCCGTTCCTTCAACGCCCGCCCGATCAGCAGCTCGTTGGTGAAGGGGCCGTACATGTCCGCGGTGTCCAGCAGCGACATCCCCGCGTCCAGCGCGGTGTGCACCGCGCGCAGCGAGCTCTCACCGTGCTGCTCGGAGGTGGAGTACGCCCAGCTCATCGGCATACAGCCGAGGCCCACGGCGCCCACGCCGAGAGCTGCCGCACCGATTGTCCTGCGCTCCACCTGGTTCCCGCTCCCTCCCGGACGGCCCCCAACGTAACGGTTGCCCCCGGTGCCACACACGTTTGCTTCTGTCACACCGTCCTCCGGACCTGGTCCGGGGGACACCCCGGACCTGCCGGTGCGGTCCGCCGACTAGTCTCTCCCCATGGCTGCTGCGACAGAGATCTGGCTCTCGCTCCCGCCCGAGAGCGTCGAGGGCCTGCCCGACACCCTGACGTACCGCTACTGGGCCGGGGAGCAGGAGTTCCCCGCGGACCCGGCCGACTGCGCCTTCTACGTCGTCCCCTATTACGCGGGTGCCGAGGTCGCCGTACGGCCGCTCGCGCGGATGACGGGTGTGCGGGTCGTCCAGACCCTCACCGCCGGGATCGACCACATCGCTTCCGCCATCCCACGCCTCCCCACCGGAACGCGGGTGTGCAACGCCCGCGGTGTGCACGACGCGAGCACCGCCGAACTGGCCCTCGCGCTCACCCTCGGCGCCCTGCGTGACCTGCCCGGATGTGTCCGTGCGCAGGACCGAGGCGAGTGGTTGCCGGGGTTCCGTCCGGCGCTCGCGGACCGCACGGTACTGATAGTCGGCTACGGCGCGGTGGGCGAGGCCGTCGAGAAGCGGCTGCTGCCCTTCGAGGTGGCCGCCGTGCACCGTGTCGCCCGCTCGGCGCGAAACGCTCCGCTGGGTCCGGTTCGGCCATTGAGCGAGATCGGCGAGCTGCTCCCGCTGGCCGATGTCGTGATAGTGGCGACCCCGCTGACCGATCAGACCCGCGGTCTGGTCGACGCGGACTTCCTCGCCCGGATGAAGGACGGGGCACTGCTGGTCAACGTGGCGCGCGGGGCCGTGGTCGACACCGAGGCGCTGCTCGCCGAGACCGGCACCCCCGCCTCGGCCCTGGGCGCGGAAGACGGCGTTCCGGGACGGCTGCGGGCGGCGCTGGATGTGACCGATCCGGAACCCCTGCCCAAGGACCACCCGCTGTGGCGGGTTCCCGGTGTGCTGATCACTCCGCACCTCGGAGGGATCACTTCAGCGTTCCACCCCCGTGCCAGAAGGCTGCTCGTCGCGCAGCTGAGGCGCTGGGCGGCCGGTGAGGAGCTGGAGAACACGATGGCCGTGGCGTAGTTCCGGTAAACACCCTCGGGCCGTCAGGGGCCACTCTACGGATGCGTACGACTGCACCCTGTACCGAGCTTCCCTCTTATGGTTACGGTCTGTATTGGGACTATGTCCCTGAGTGACGAACCTGGTGTATCGTCCCGATCGGGGGGCGAAACCCGGACACGAGGGGGGCGACGGGCGAATGCACGATCAACGGACGAACTGCCGCGCGGGACGCAAGGACAGCGCCTGCGGACATCCCGACTTCCAAGGACAACCCCCGCGTTGCGGCACCCTGCCGAGCGCGTCCCGCAACGGCCGGGCCGGCTCCGTCAAGTGGCCCCCGTCTCCAGGGGTGGCGCGATGATCACCCATGAAACGGCCCCCAGGCGGGGCCCGTACTGGAGCGGAACATCTGCCAGGCCGACACGGCCGAGCTCGTCGGAGCCGTGCGGAGGAGGCTCCGACACCGGCGGACGCGTGGTGGTGCTGCCGCAGTTGGCGCTCATCGTGGTCTGCGCGGCCTACGCCGTGGGTGCCGCCTGCGGCTGGGGCTCCGAGACCGTCGCCGTCTTCATGGGCGACTTCGGACTCAGCGCCGCCGCACTGCTGGCCGGCGGCTCGTGCCTGTGGTATGCGCGCACTCAGCGGCGGGAGGCCGCCCAGGCGGCGGATGCCTACGAGTCGGCCGCACGCGCCCGGCTGGAGGCCAGCCGCCCGGCCTGGGTGCTCTTCGGGGTCTCCTCGCTGATGGCGGCGCTCGGCAACGGGGTATGGGGCTGGTACGAACTGGTGCTCGGCCAGCAGGTGCCGCGCCCCTCCCTCGCCGACTTCTGCTTCCTGCTGTTCGCGCCGCCCGCCATCGTCGGACTGCTGGTGCTCGCCAAACGCCCGGTGACCCGCGCCGGCTGGGTCTGCCTCAGCCTCGACGCCTGGCTGATCGGCGGCTCGCTGCTGACCCTCTCCTGGTCGCTGGCGCTGGCCCACACGTCCTACTGGGCAGGCGACTCGGTGGCCAGGGCGGCGCTGAACCTGGCGTATCCACTGCTGGACATCGTGCTCGTCAGCATGGTGCTGGCGCTGCACTTCCGGCGCTCCTCGGCGCACCGCAGCGCCATCAACACCGCGATCGGGGCGCTCGCCCTCACGGTGTTGTGCGACGCGCTGTTCACCTCGCCGATACTGCGCGAGCACTACGCCTCCGGACAGTTGCTGGACGCCGGCTGGTTCGCGGGCTCGCTGCTCCTCGCCTACGCGCCATGGGTCGGCAAGACCCGCAAGGGCAGCAGAAGCGCCACCGACGACAAGAAGGGGAAGGCGGACCCCGTTCCCGCTCAGCCGATGGCCGCGACGGACCGGCAGGCCGAGGCGCGGGCCACCCACCCCAGTCGGCCCATCTCCGGCTCGCTGAGCGCGCTGACGCCCTATCTGGCGGCCGCCGTGTGCACGCTGGGCATCCTCTACAACTCGGTGGACGGCCACGACATCGACCCCGTCGTCCTCTACACCGGCTGCACCGTCGTCCTCGCGCTGGTGCTGCGCCAGGGCATCATGCTGCTGGACAACATCACACTGACCCGGGAGCTGGCGCAGAAGGAGAACCACTTCCGCTCCCTCGTCCAGGGCTCCAGCGACGTCATCATGATCACCGCCGCCACGGGCCTGCTCCGCTACGTCTCCCCGGCGGCGGCCGGGGTCTACGGGCGGGAAGCGGAGGACATGGAGGGCTGCGAGCTGTCCTCCCTCGTCCACCCCGAGGACCTGGGCCAGGTCAACCACGAGCTGCGCCGCTTCCTGGCCACCTCGGCGGACCAGGAGTCCAGCACCCGTATCGAGTGCCGCTTCCGGCACGGTGACGGCCACTGGCTCAACGTCGAGTCCACGGTCAACCGCTATCAGGGCGGGCTCATCTTCAACAGCCGGGATGTCACCGAACGGGTGAGACTGCAGGCGCAGTTGCAGCACAACGCCTCGCACGACGCACTCACCGACCTGCCCAACCGGGCGCTGTTCACCGAGCGGGTCCGGCAGGCCATCGGCGGTCGTCGCGGCGGCGACTGCGGCACGGCCGTGCTCTTCATCGACCTGGACGGCTTCAAGGCGGTCAACGACACCGTCGGCCACCAGGCGGGCGACGAGCTGCTGGTGCAGGCGGCGCGGCGGCTGCACGACTCCGTGCGCTCCGGTGACACCGCGGCGCGGCTGGGCGGCGACGAGTTCGCCGTACTGATCCGCGGCGACGGCGAGCCCGGACGGATGCCGGACGCCGAGCGCGAGCTGCGCATCCACGACATCGCCGACCGGCTGCGGATCACCCTCTCCGACCCGTACCGCGTCGACGGTACGGAGTTGCGGGTCGCCGCCTCCATCGGTATCGCCTTCGCGGAGCCCGGCATCACGCCGAGCGCCCTGATGCGCAACGCCGATCTGGCCATGTACCGCGCCAAGCAGGCGGGCAAGGGCCGGGTGGAGCTGTACGCGCCGCAGATGCAGGCCGAGGTGGTCAAGCGGGCGGAGCTGGCGGCCCGGCTGCGCAGCGCGCTGCACGACGGCGAGTTCGCACTGCTGCACCAGCCGATCGTGGAGCTGGCCAGCGGAAAGATCACCGCCGTCGCGGCCGAGGCGCGCTGGCGCTCGGCCCAGGGCATCCTGTTCACTCCCGCGGAGTTCCTGCGCACCGAGGGCGCCTCGGCGCGGGAGGCGCGCGGGGCCGGTGGCGAGCGGGCCGCCGAGGTGAGCCGATGGCTGCTGGAGGAGGCGGTTCAGCAAGCGGCCGCCCGGCAGCGTGCCGGGTACGGCGCACCGGTGACCGTACGGCTGCCCGCGCGGCGGCTGACCGAGCCGGGCATGGAGCCGCGCAGCATCGGCGCGCTGCTGGCCCGGCACGGGCTGGCGGCGGCACCCGGTCCCACGGGAGGTACCGCGCTGGGTGCCCCCGCGGCCAACGCCGGGGTGCCGGGGGCGCCCGGAGCGCTGATCCTGGAGCTGTCGGACAGCGATCCGCGCATTCCGCTGGACGAGCTGGAGCGGCGGCTCACCGCGCTGCGCCGGCTGGGGGTGCTGATCTCGCTGGACGGCTTCGGCAGTGGCTATGCGGCGATCTCGGCGCTGCGCAGGCTCCCGGTGGACATTCTGCGACTGGATCGGGGACTGACGGACGGCATCCTGGAGTCCACCCGGCAGCGCAAGATCACCTCCGGGCTGCTGCGGATCGCGGGGGACCTGGGGCTGACCACCGTCGCGGAGGGCGTCGACCTGCCGGAGCAGGCCACGCTGCTGCGTGAGATGGGCTGCACCCATGGTCAGGGTGCGGTCTTCTCCGGGCCGCTGGACGAGCACCGGCTGCGTGGGGCGCTCGCCCGCGGGGTCTACGCGGTGCCCGAGTCCACTCGCAGTGGTGGGGTCTCCGGGTACGGCGAGGAGCACCCCGAGGGCCGGGACGCGGCCGTGGCCGTCGCGGGGGCGCTGCCCGTCGCACGGGGCGCCGGCACGCTGCCCGCACAGCAGGAGGGGGTGGCGGACCAGCTGACGCACTCGCCGGCGTCGCCCAAATGCTGAGACGGCCGTCCCACACGCTTGACACCTGGGGCTTGACGGGGAGAAGGTCAGTGCCATGCGCACCCGAATTCTCGTACTTGGACAGCGCGTCGGCTGACCGCGGGACCCACTCGTCCCGCGACCACCAGCGGCGCGCTCCCCTCGCTTGCCTCACGGCACGAGGGGTTTTTTGTTGCATCAGCACCTGAGCACGAACCAGCAGCAGCTGGAAAAAACCGCCCAAAACGAGCGTCAACCCTCACTCTCCGAGAAGAGATAAGCCGATGACCGAACAGGCCACCGGGGCCCCGAAACCGCAGCCGCGGGCCCGCAACAGCGGACAGTCCAACTCCGTTCCGGCCCAGGCAGCCCCCCGCATCACGGGCGCCCAGTCCCTCATCCGTGCTCTTGAGGAAGTCGGCGCCGACACCGTATTCGGCATCCCCGGCGGCGCCATCCTGCCCGCCTACGACCCGATGATGGACTCCTCCCGGGTCAAGCACGTCCTGGTCCGTCACGAGCAGGGCGCGGGCCACGCGGCCACCGGCTACGCGCAGGCCACCGGCAAGGTCGGCGTCTGCATGGCCACCTCGGGCCCCGGCGCCACCAACCTGGTCACCCCGCTCGCGGACGCCCATATGGACTCCGTGCCGCTGGTCGCCATCACCGGTCAGGTCGCCTCCGGCTCCATCGGTACGGACGCCTTCCAGGAGGCCGACATCTGCGGCATCTCGATGCCGGTCACCAAGCACAACTTCCTGGTCAGGGACCCCGACGAGATCCCCAGGACCATCGCCGAGGCGTTCCACATCGCCTCCACGGGCCGCCCAGGCCCCGTCGTGGTCGACATCGCCAAGGACGCGCTGCAGGGCCGGACCACCTTCCAGTGGCCGCCCACCGCCGAGCTGCCCGGCTACCGCCCGGTGACCAAGCCGCACGGCAAACAGATCCGCGAGGCCGCCAAGCTGCTGACCGAGGCCCGCCGCCCGGTGCTCTACGTCGGCGGCGGCGTCCTGAAGGCCGGCGCCACGGCCGAGCTGAAGGTGCTCGCCGAGCTGACCGGAGCCCCGGTGACCACCACCCTCATGGGCATCGGCGCCTTCCCCGACAGCCACCCGCAGCATCTGGGGATGCCCGGCATGCACGGCACCGTGGCCGCCGTCACCGCGCTGCAGAAGGCCGATCTGATCGTCGCCCTCGGTGCCCGCTTCGACGACCGCGTCACCGGCAAGCTGGACTCCTTCGCGCCGCACGCCAAGATCGTGCACGCCGACATCGACCCCGCCGAGATCGGCAAGAACCGCGCGGCCGACGTGCCCATCGTCGGCGACGCCCGCGAGGTGCTGGCCGACCTGGTCGTCGCCCTCCAGGCCGAGGCGGCAGAGCACCCCGGCGAGCCCGGCGACCGCTACGCCGACTGGTGGGCCCTGCTGGACCGCTGGCGCAAGACCTACCCGCTCGGCTACGACCTGCCCGAGGACGGCTCCCTGTCCCCGCAGCAGGTCATCCAGCGCATCGGCGAGCTGGCCCCGGAGGGCACGATCTTCGCCGCGGGCGTCGGCCAGCACCAGATGTGGGCCGCGCACTACGTCACCTACGACCAGCCCGCCACCTGGCTCAACTCCGGTGGCCTGGGCACCATGGGCTACGCCGTGCCGGCGGCCCTCGGGGCCAAGGTCGGTATGCCCGACCGCACGGTGTGGGCCATCGACGGGGACGGCTGCTTCCAGATGACCAACCAGGAGCTGGTCACCGCGGCCCTCAACGGCGCGCCCATCAAGGTGGCGATCATCAACAACGGCGCCCTGGGCATGGTCCGCCAGTGGCAGACCCTCTTCTACAACCAGCGCTACTCCAACACCGTCCTGCACAACGGCGAGGAGGGCGAGCCGAGCCGGGGCACCCGTGTCCCCGACTTCGTGAAGCTCGCCGAGGCCATGGGCTGCGTCGGCATCCGCTGCGAGGACCCCGCGCAGCTCGACGCTGTCATCGAGAAGGCCAACGCCATCAACGACCGGCCCGTCGTCGTCGACTTCATCGTCCACGAGGACGCCATGGTCTGGCCGATGGTGGCCGCAGGCACCTCCAACGACGAGGTCATGGCGGCCCGCGGCGTCCGCCCCGACTTCGGCGACAGCGACGACTGACCGGGAACGCAGGAACGGAAAGGCACTCCAACGATGTCCAAGCACACCCTCTCCGTGCTGGTGGAGAACACCCCCGGCATCCTGGCCAGGATCGCCTCGCTCTTCTCCCGCCGCGGCTTCAACATCGACTCGCTCGCCGTCGGCGTGACCGAGCACCCCGACATCTCGCGCATCACCATCGTGGTGAACGTCGAGGACCTGCCGCTGGAGCAGGTCACCAAGCAGCTCAACAAGCTGGTCAACGTCCTCAAGATCGTCGAACTGGAGCCCTCCTCCGCGGTCCAGCGCGAGCTGGTCCTCGTCAAGGTCCGTGCCGAGGGTGAGACCCGCTCCCAGATCGTGGAGATCGTCCAGCTCTTCCGCGCCAAGACCGTCGACGTCTCCCCGGAGGCCGTCACCATCGAGGCCACCGGCAGCGCCGACAAGCTGGAGGCGATGCTGAGGATGCTGGAGCCGTACGGCATCAAGGAACTGGTGCAGTCCGGCACCATCGCCATAGGGCGCGGCGCCCGCTCCATCACCGACCGGAGCCTGCGCGCGCTGGAACGCTCCGCGTGATCGAGCGCCCCTGACCGACCCCGTCCGCCCGGCCGTCATAGGTTGGGCAGCACCAATCATCAGCACAAGGAGAATCCCCAAGTGGCCGAGCTGTTCTACGACGACGACGCCGATCTGTCCATCATCCAGGGCCGCAAGGTCGCGGTCCTCGGATACGGCAGCCAGGGCCACGCCCACGCGCTGTCCCTGCGTGACTCGGGCGTCGACGTCCGGGTCGGCCTGCACGAGGGCTCGAAGTCCCGGACCAAGGCCGAGGAGCAGGGCCTGCGGGTCACCACGCCCGCCGAGGCCGTCCAGGAAGCGGACGTGATCATGGTCCTGGTTCCGGACCCGGTCCAGGCCAAGGTCTACGAGGAGTCGATCGCCCCTCACCTCAAGGACGGCGACGCCCTCTTCTTCGGCCACGGTCTGAACATCCGCTACGAGTTCATCAAGCCCCCGGCCTCCGTCGACGTGTGCATGGTCGCTCCCAAGGGCCCGGGCCACCTGGTCCGCCGCCAGTACGAGGAGGGCCGCGGCGTGCCGTGCATCGCGGCCGTGGAGCAGGACGCGAGCGGCAACGCGTTCGCGCTGGCGCTGTCGTACGCGAAGGCCATCGGCGGCACCCGCGCCGGCGTCATCAAGACCACCTTCACCGAGGAGACCGAGACCGACCTGTTCGGTGAGCAGGCCGTGCTGTGCGGCGGTACGGCCGCGCTGGTCAAGGCGGGCTTCGACACCCTGGTTGAGGCCGGCTACCAGCCGGAGATCGCCTACTTCGAGTGCCTGCACGAGCTGAAGCTGATCGTGGACCTCATGTACGAGGGCGGTCTGGAGAAGATGCGCTGGTCCGTCTCCGAGACCGCCGAGTGGGGCGACTACGTCTCGGGTCCGCGCGTGATCAACGAGCAGACGCGGGCCGAGATGAAGAAGATCCTCGGTGAGATCCAGGACGGCTCCTTCGCCAACAACTGGATGGCCGAGTACAACGCGGGCCTGCCCAAGTACAACGAGTACAAGAAGGCCGACGAGGACAGCCTGCTGGCCACCACGGGCCAGAAGCTGCGCGGTCTGATGAGCTGGGTCGACGAGGACAAGTAACCCGCACGCCCTGTTGTGGGCGGTCGTTACGCCCGGCGGACCGACCGCCCACAGCGATGTGGACGCAAAGCGCCCACATCGGGGGCGGGACCCTCGATAGACTGCGGAGCCACAGGCTCACAGCGTCGTGCGTCTGCCCCTCCGCCCCCCGCCCTTCCCCCGGCCTCCGTCCGGGAGGAGCCCCCGGCCCCCGCAGGGAATCCGCAGGGAAAACGCGCCGTCCCAAGAATTTGGAGACCACGTGAGCAAGCCCGTAGTACTCATCGCCGAAGAGCTGTCGCCCGCGACCGTCGACGCGCTGGGCCCGGATTTCGAGATCCGGCACTGTGACGGCGCCGACCGGGGCGAACTCCTCCCCGCTCTCGCCGATGTGGACGCCGTCCTCGTCCGCTCCGCCACCAAGATCGACGCCGAGGCCATCGCGGCGGCGAAGAAGCTCAAGGTGGTCGCCCGCGCCGGCGTCGGGCTCGACAACGTGGATGTCCCCGCGGCCACCAAGGCGGGCGTGATGGTGGTCAACGCCCCGACCTCCAACATCGTCACCGCCGCCGAGCTGGCCTGCGGGCTGCTCGTCGCGACGGCCCGCAACATCCCGCAGGCCAACACCGCGCTCAAGAACGGCGAGTGGAAGCGCAGCAAGTACACCGGGGTCGAGCTGAGCGAGAAGACGCTCGGCGTCGTCGGCCTCGGCCGGATCGGGGTGCTGGTGGCCCAGCGCATGTCGGCGTTCGGGATGAAGGTCGTCGCCTATGACCCGTTCGTGCAGCCCGCACGGGCCGCCCAGATGGGCGTCAAGCTGCTCTCGCTGGACGAGCTGCTGGAGGTGGCGGACTTCATCACCGTCCACCTGCCCAAGACCCCCGAGACCCTCGGGCTGATCGGTGACGAGGCGCTGCACAAGGTCAAGCCCAGCGTGCGCATCGTCAACGCGGCGCGCGGTGGCATCGTGGACGAGGAGGCGCTGGCCGCGGCGCTCAAGGAGGGCCGCGTGGCGGGTGCGGGTCTTGACGTGTACGCCTCCGAGCCGTGCACCGACTCCCCGCTCTTCGCCTTCGACCAGGTCGTGTGCACCCCGCATCTGGGGGCCTCCACCGGGGAGGCGCAGGAGAAGGCGGGCATCGCGGTCGCCAAATCGGTGCGGCTGGCGCTGGCGGGTGAGCTGGTCCCCGACGCGGTCAACGTACAGGGCGGGGTCATCGCCGAGGACGTGCGCCCTGCGCTGCCGCTCGCCGAGAAGCTGGGCCGGATCTTCACCGCGCTGGCCGGCGAGGTCGCCGTCCGGCTGGATGTCGAGGTGTACGGCGAGATCACCCAGCACGATGTCAAGGTGCTGGAACTGTCCGCGCTCAAGGGTGTGTTCGAGGACGTGGTGGACGAGACGGTCTCCTACGTCAACGCTCCGCTGTTCGCCCAGGAGCGCGGTGTCGAGGTGCGGCTGACGACCTCCAGCGAGTCCGCCGAGCACCGCAACGTGGTGATCGTACGCGGCACCCTGGCCAACGGTGAGGAGGTCTCCGCCTCCGGCACCCTGTCCGGTCCCAAGCATCTGCAGAAGATCGTCGCCATCAACGAGCACGGTGTGGACCTCGCCGTCGCCGACCACATGGCCTTCCTGCGCTACAGCGACCGGCCCGGCGTCGTCGGCACCGTCGGCCGCATCCTGGGCGAGACGGGCATCAACATCGCCGGTATGCAGGTCTCCCGCGCGGAGGAGGGCGGCGAGGCGCTGGTCGCGCTCACCGTCGACGACACGATCGGCGCCACGGTGCTGGGCGAGATCGCCGAGGAGATCGGCGCCACCCACGCCCGAGCGGTCAACCTCACGGAGTGATGACCGCCGAACGCGGTGGCCGCGCCGGTCACCGATTCCGCCGAACCCTGTAGGCGCCTGGTTGCGCGCCGTCGTGACGGAGGGGGTACGGGGCCTGGCCCCCGTACCCCCTCCGTCGGTCGGCACGGGCCGGCGGCAGCGGCCGGGGCCTCAGCCCAGGCGTTCGGTCTTCAACGCCATATGGAGAAGGAGCCGGTCCTCGCCTTCGTCCAGGTCGAGTCCGGTGAGGCGCTCCACCCGGGAGAGCCGGTAGTAGAGGGTCTGCCGGTGGATGCCGAGCACGGCGGCGGCCCGCCCCGCCTGGCCTGCGCAGTCGAGGAAGACCTCCGCTGTCCGTGTCAGTTCGCGATGGGTGGGGCGCAGCAGTTCCCGTACGGCGGGGTCGGGTGGGGAGCCGGGGGTGCGGGCGATGCCGGTGAGCATGCGGTAGGGGCCGATGGTGTCCCACTCGGCGAGGGCGCCCGGTCGGGAGGCGGCGGCTGCCGCCCGGGCCGCGGCGCGGGCCTCGCGCCAGGCGGCGGGCAGGTCCGCCAGGTCGGTACGGGGGCTGCTCAGCCCGGCGGTGGGGCCCGGCCGGGCGGCGCGCTCGGACTCCGCCGGGGGCGTCGCGGGCCGGCCGGGGGAGCGCAGCAGCCGGTCGGCCGCCGTACGGGCCGCCTCCAGACCGTGCGGGGTACGCAGTCGAACGAGCGCGGCCAGCGCGCCGTCCCGTACGCACTGCGCCGCGAGCCGGGGGAGCGCGGCGGGCGGCGGCGCCGCGGCCGGGTCCTCTTCCTCGGGCCACGGCAACACCGCCACCAGCACCAGCGTCCCGGACGCGGCCTCGCCCAGTGCCGTGCGCAGCCCGGCGACCGCCTCGTCCCGTGCGGCCCCGCCGCGCTCGGCGAGCGCGGCGTGCAGCAGCCCTGCGGTCCGCTCCTCGGCGCGGGAGTCCGCCGCGCGCTGGGCGCCGGTGCGGTCGGCGACCGCCATCGCCGCGGCCAGCCGGGGGTCGGTCAGCTCCAGCCGGCCGTCGTCCAGCAGCCAGATGTAGCCGTGGACGACCCCGCGGTCGCGCACCGGAAGACAGATCCTGCCGTGCACCACCCCCGCCGCCGGGTCGGGAGGGATCCGGACGGGGCCGTCGGCCCGGGCGATGCCGTAGCTCTCGAAGAAGGCCCGCACGGCCGGGGTGGAGCGGCGCTGCAGGATGGTGCGGGTGCGCACCGAGTCCAGCGCGGGCCCGGTGGCCTGCTCCTCGTCGTCGCCGCCCTCGTGCGCGCCGAAGGCGATCAGCGAGAAGTCCCGGCCCTCCAACGTGGCCGGGGTACCCAGCAGTTGGGAGACCTCGTCGATCAGCGCCTGATAGTCCTCGCGCATACCGTGGGCCTCCCGCAGCCGGTGCTGGTGTTTCTCGATGTCGTCCGGCGTCACCCGGCGCGCCAGAGCGGCCGGTGTGCCGCCGCCACCATTCTCATACAGATGTCTGAGAGCCGGGCCACGGACGCGTGACACCTGTCGATGGTCCGGCCGGGGAAACGCTCCTTAACTTCGTAGTGGCTCCCGCGTCACGCCTTCGCTGCGCGCGCGTCATCGAGCCGCCCACAAGAACAATCCGTGGAGGTGCCCCGTGCTGGGACCCGTGCTCCTCGCCGCCGCGCGCAGCGACAGCATCCGCCGCCTCGTCTCGGCCGCTCCGGTCACCCGCCCGATGGTGGACCGGTTCGTGGCGGGCGAGCAGCTCGATCAGTGTCTGGCCTCCGTCACGACGCTCGCCGGACGCGGTATGCAGGTCACCATCGACCATCTCGGCGAGGACATCACCGACCGGTCGGAAGCCCTCCGCAACCGTGACGCCTACCTGGCGCTGTGCGACGCGCTGGCCGGCGCCGGGCTCGCGGAGCACGCCGAGATGTCGGTCAAGCTCTCCGCCTTCGGGCAGGCGCTCCCGGGCGGGCACGACCTGGCCTACCAGAACGTCCTGCCCGTCGTGGAGGCCGCCACCGCCGCCGGTACGACGGTCACCCTGGACATGGAGGACCACACCACGATCGACTCCACGCTCGCCGTCCTCGGGCAGCTGCGCGAACGCTTCCCCGGCACCGGCGCCGTGCTCCAGTCGTATCTCTTCCGCACCGAGGAGGACTGCCGCGCGCTGGCCGGCGACGGTTCCCGGGTCCGGCTGGTCAAGGGCGCCTACAAGGAGCCCGCCTCGGTCGCCTACCAGGACAAGCGCGAGGTCGACCGGGCGTATGTGCGCTGTTTGAAGATCCTCATGGCCGGCAAGGGCTACCCGATGGTGGGATCCCACGATCCCCGCATGGTGGCCATCGCCCAGGACCTGGCCGAGCGTTACGGTCGAAAGCGGGACGACTTCGAATTCCAGATGCTCTACGGCATCCGTGGAGCCGAGCAGGAGCGACTGGTCGCGCAGGGTCACCGGATGCGCGTCTATGTCCCGTACGGGACCGACTGGTACGGCTACTTCATGCGACGCCTCGCGGAGCGCCCGGCGAACATGGCCTTCTTCCTGAGGTCCCTGATCACCCGGAGCTGATCACCCGGCAGTGGGAGGTCTCCGGCTGGGGGTCCGGGGGTTGTCCCCCGGAAGGACCCAGTCTGAGGTCCCTGATCACCCGGAACTGATCACCCGGAGCTGATCACTCGCCGCCGACCACCCAGCCGAGACGCCGGCACCGACCGACCGCCCGACCCCGACACAAGGAGCAACCGTGGACGCTGTGACCCAGGTCCCCGCCCCGTACAACGAGCCGGTGCACACCTACGCACCCGGCAGCCCCGAGCGTGCGCGTCTGGAGGCCAAGCTCAAGGAGCTGGCCGACAACCCGCGTGAGCTGCCCATGACCATCAACGGCGTCAAGCGCATGGGGGGCGGCGAGCGCGTCGACGTCGTGCAGCCGCACAACCACCAGAAGGTCCTGGGCACCTACGCGACGGCCACCCGGCAGGACGCGCAGGACGCCATCGACGCGGCGCTCGCCGCGGCTCCGGCCTGGCGCGCGATGTCCTTCGACGACCGGGCCGCGATCATCCTCAAGGCCGCCGAGCTGCTGTCCGGGCCCTGGCGCGAGACGATCGCCGCCTCCACCATGCTCGGCCAGTCCAAGACGGCCCAGCAGGCAGAGATCGACGCGCCCTGCGAGCTGATCGACTTCTGGCGCTTCAATGTGCACTTCGCGCGCGAGCTGATGACCGAGCAGCCGCTGGTCCAGCCCAACGGGATCTGGAACCGCATGGACCACCGCCCGCTGGAGGGCTTCGTCTACGCGATCACGCCGTTCAACTTCACCGCCATCGCGGGCAACCTGCCCACGGCCCCGGCCCTGATGGGCAATGTGGTGGTCTGGAAGCCGTCCCCGACCCAGACCCACTCCGCCGTGCTGCTCATGGAGCTGCTGGAGGAGGCCGGGCTGCCCAAGGGCGTCATCAATCTGGTGACCGGTGACGGCAAGGAGGTCTCCGAGGTCGCCATCCCGCACCCGGAGCTGGCCGGTATCCACTTCACCGGCTCGACGGCCACCTTCCAGCACCTGTGGAAGAGCGTCGGCGAGAACATCTCCAACTACAAGTCCTACCCGCGCATCGTCGGCGAGACCGGCGGCAAGGACTTCATCGTCGCCCACTCCTCGGCCGACCAGGCCGTACTCAAGACCGCCATCACCCGTGGCGCCTTCGAGTACCAGGGCCAGAAGTGCTCGGCCGCCTCCCGCGCCTACCTGCCCCGCTCCATCTGGGAGGGCGGCTTCAAGGAGGCGCTGGCCACCGAGGTGCAGGGGCTGGCGATGGGCGATGTGACGGATCTGTCCCACTTCATCGGCGCCGTCATCGACGACCGGGCCTTCGCCAAGAACAAGGCCGCCATCGAGCGTGCCAAGGCGGACCCGTCCTGCGAGATCCTGGTCGGCGGCACCTACGACGACAGCGTCGGCTACTTCATCTCGCCGACCGTCATCGTCTGCTCCGACCCGGAGAACGAGGTCTTCAAGACCGAGTACTTCGGCCCGATCATCGCGATCCACGTCTACGAGGACGAGAAGTGGGACGCGATGCTGGACCAGATGGAATCCGCCTCGGCGTACGCGCTGACCGGTGCCGTGCTCGCCAAGGACAGGGCGGTCCTGGCCGAGGCCTCCGAGAAGCTGCGGTTCGCCGCGGGCAACTTCTACCTCAACGACCGGCCCACCGGGTCGATCGTCGGCCAGCAGCCCTTCGGCGGCGCGCGGGCCTCGGGTACGAACGACAAGGCCGGCTCGAAGTTCAACCTGATCCGCTGGTCCTCGCCGCGCGCGATCAAGGAGACCCAGGTCGCGCCGACCGACTACCGGTACCCGCACATGGGCTGATGCCCCCCGTGGCCCCTGTGCGATGAGGGCCCGGCCCCCTTCTCCGCCGTACGGACGGAGGGGGCCGGGCCCGTTCTCGTGTTCGGCTCGGATGTGGGGCTCGTCTCAGATAGTAGGAAGCCCAACTATTTGGCGAGACATCACGGCTGAGGCCTTCTATCTTTGTAGGAAGCCGATCGTCCCGCTCGACCGAGCGCTTCGCGGATGTGGCGCCCGTGCGTCCCAGGCAGGTGATCCCTGCCGCACCGGTTGTCCCCGCACCGTTGGCTGTCCGGCAGATCTCTCCTCGCGTCTTGCGTCAAGCGTCATGCGCCGTGCAGAAGGAGTTGCATTCCTATGGCCACGCCCACAGCCACCCACGTTCCCGCCTCTCGTGTCCGCCGCTCCCGTGCTGCCGCCCGCCTCCGCGAAGAGGACCGCCGCAAGGCAGCTGAAGCGCTGCAGCGCGCCTTCGACCGCCGCTGACCCCTCCGGGGCGCCGAGCCGCTGCAAAGGGTTGCCCTTGGAGCTCGCGTACCCCGCATGGGGGGCTGCGCTTGCCCACCCTGCTCCCCAGCCTCCGGCCGGGAGTACCCCAGGGCGCAGACTGCCCAAGCTTGCGGGGGTGGCCCTTTCAGGGGCGCGGGGAACGGCGCGAGCAACCACAGTGCTCCCGCAGACTGCAACGCGCAGCAAGGGGCAGCCCCTCACCCGTCAGCGGCGCACCATGAAGTGGTCGACGCGGCGGCCCGAGCGGGCCAGTGCGGTCACCGAGAGCGACGGCCGCCGCCCGCCCTCGCACTCCACGGCGAGGAACGAGAAGCCCGTGTAGCGGATACGGGACCACTCCACTTCGCCCCGCTCCTCGCGGCGGCCCTCCCCCCAGCGGATGCCGGGAACGCTGTCCCGCTCCTCGATGCGCCCCTCGTAGCTGTCCGGCGCCGAGAAGTCGTACAGCTCCCTCCCGCCCCCGCCGGCGGTGACGTACACGGTGCCGTCCCGCACGGGATCGGTCGTCTCTCCCAGCCGCAGCGCCCGGGTGGGCGAACCGTCCCGCACCGGGTCGGTGCGTTCGTACACATGGTTGTGACCGTTGATCACCAGGTCGACGTGGTGCTTCTCGAACAGCGCCACCCATGCCTCCCGCACCCCGCCGTCCGAACCGTGGGTGGCGGTCGAGTACGCGCAGTGGTGGAAGAAGACGACGACGAAGTCGATGCCCCGCGCGGCGCGCATCCGCTTGAGCGTGCGCTCCAGCCACCGCGTCTGCGCCCCGTCGGTGTAGCCCCGGTTGGCGGGGATCTCGTAGGAGACGTCGTTGGCGTCCAGGGCGATCACCCCGAGGTTCCCGTACTCGAACGTGTAGACGCCGGGCGCCCGGTCGGGGTCCGGGCCGGTGTCGGGCAGGGACCAGCGGGCGGTCTGGCCGCCGTAGCCGTCGGGGGAGTACCAGGCTTCCATGTCGTGGTTGCCCGTGGTCACCATCCAGGGCACCCGGGAGGCGACCGGTTCGGTCTGGGCCAGGAGCTGGTCCCACAGGCGCGCGTCGTAGGTGTCGGACTTCTTGCCGTGCCCGGTGTCGTCGGCGTAGCAGATGTCTCCCGCGTGCAGATGGAACGCCGGATTCTGGCCGAGCACCGCCTGGCCGCCTGTCAGCGCCTCGGGGCCGACGCCCTGGTCGCCGAAGGCCGTGAAGACGAACGGCTCCGCGCTGTCGGCGGGCGCGGTGGTGAACGACCCCACGGTGCCCAGCCGTTCGGCGGCGGTGGGGTCGAAGCCGTCGTGTCCGACGCCGTAGTAGTACGTCGTGCCCGGGCGCAGCCCGTCCAGGCCGACGTGCAGATAGAGCTGCTCGACGGCGGGCAGCCGACGGCCGAGCGAGGGGGTGCGCAGCGCGCGGACCTCCGCCGGGACCTTCCGGTCCAGCTCCCACGGCTTGAGTCCGACCCGCAGATACGGGCGCCGGACGGCGAACGGGACCTGCCAGGAGACGTTCATCCGGGTCTTCGGGTCGGTGCCGAACGCCAGATGGCGGCCGAACGGCGCCACCAGCTTGCCGTCCACCGCGGTCTTGGAGGGCGCCGGCGCGGGGTACTGCGCGGGGGCGGGCTGATGGTGGCG
>NZ_JAGPXJ010000235.1:0-418 GCF_018070605.1 Streptomyces sp. B15 | reverse complement strand
GTCGAAGCCCGGCAAGCCGATCAACGCCGGCGAGGTGCTCTCGGGCGCGTTGAACGCGATGAAGGTGCGCGACGTCAAGAATTCCGGCAAGCGGATTGCAATGTACCAGATCACCTCCGAGCCGCGCCGCCTGCCGGCGCCGAACGGGCTGTGCAATCTCGAGACCGGTCCCGAAACCTTCCAGCTTGTTCCGAGCGGCGATGCCCAGGCCGCGCAGCTGAAGATGTTCACCGGCAAGGAAATCTCGATCAAGGTCGACGAGGTCGCCTGCGCCAGCGACCCCGGCCAGATGAGCGAAGCCGTGGTGACGAAGTGGAGCCTGATCAAGAAGCAGTAGGGGGCGAGATGCCCTCTCCACATTAGGGTGTCATCGCCCGCGCAGGCGGGCGATCCAGTACGCCGAGGCTTCTCGATTTAT
>NZ_JAGPXJ010000032.1:0-74809 GCF_018070605.1 Streptomyces sp. B15 | reverse complement strand
GCTCACGGGGACAGCGGCCACCGGCAAAACCCGGACCTGCCTGGAGGTGGCGGAACGAGCCCACGCCGACAACTGGCAGGTGCTTCACCTGCGGACCGACACCGACGTGGAGGTCGGCGACCTGGACGCCGCGCTGGCGGGCCAGCCGTCGGCCCGGGTACTGATCGTCGTCGACTACCTGGACCAGCAACCCGCGCTCAGCCTGCGCGACCTCGCCCGCTGGGCGGAGCGCACCATGGCCGGCGGACCGGGCGAAGCGGCCGACACGCAGATCAGATTCCTGTTCACCTGCCACCGAAGCGCCCGGGACCGGCTGCGCGGTGAGGACGGCGGACGGCTGTTCACCCACGCCGTGACCATGGACTGGAACGACGCGGCCCACCGCCAGGAAGTGCTGCGCCGGATCTTCACCAAGGTGGCGCCCACGGCGCTGGACAGCCTCGGCAGGGCGGAGCTGACCCGCCGCTGCGGCGAACAGCCCATGGTGGCCCTGCTGCTGGCCGCGCAGGCGGAGTCCCAGGTACGGGCCGGCCGCCCGGTCGCCGAACTGGACACCTCGGCACCCTCTGCACTGACCGGATATCTGATGCGGCGGCTGGAGCAGGAACGCGTGCTGCTGCCCGGCACCTGCGCAGGCGGTGAGCACACCGGGCTGCTCGGGTACGCGGCAGCCGTGGCCGCCGCCCCCGCCCCGTACGACGACCTGGCGGCCACTGTCGCCCGCACCCTGCGCCTCCCCTCCGGCGAACTGGACGAGGCAGTCGGCACGACCGTGGTCGACACTCTGAGCGGACTGGGCTGGCTGCGTTCTTACGGCGACACTGTGCACACCGTGCACGACGTCGTGGCCGACGAGATACTGCGCACCGCGCTCTTTCCCGGCCAGGGCTACTCCCTCGACCGGACAGCGCTTGGCACCCTGCTGCGGGCGCATGACTCGGTGGCCGATCCGGCCGGGGCGCCAGGCATGGCGCCCGGAGGGCTCGGCGGATTGCACCGGCTGGCGCGGGGCGTAGCACGGCTCTACGCCGACGCACCGCCAGAGCACCAGGACCAGCTCACCCGGTTCTGCCGCGCCTGGATGCGGGAGAACGCCACGGAGCTGAGCTCCCGGCTTCCCACCGAACGCCAAGGGGTCCGGCTGCTGGTCGGCATGTTGGTCGCACCGCCGTGGCGCACGGCGGCGGCCGAGAACTGGGCGGCTCTGCGTACGGCCTGGACCGCCCCACGGGCAGTGACCGGCGAGGAGATGACCGGCGGGGCAGTGACCGGCGCTGAAGGCGGTCCACAGGGTGTCGCGCTGCTCGCCGTCCTGCTCACCCAGGTGCCGGCGGACCACGCGCAGCTCCTGATCTCTGACGGCATCGGGTTGCTCACCGCCACCGAAGAGGAGACCTCCGGCACCCCCGGTGAGACATCTCAGGCACGTCATGTCCCGGTGCTCCGCGCCCTGCTCAACCGCACCGACCTCGACCCGGAGCAGCTCGCCGTGGTCGCCGACGCCGGGCTGGAGTGGACCGACTCCGAGGAAGGAAGGGCGCCCGGCGCGAAAGGCGTACTGCATGCCCTGCTGGCCCAGCCGGATCTCGACCCCGCGCGCACCCGCAGAGCGGTGGGTCGCGCGATGCGATCGCACCGGCGCCGGCCGGGCGCCCTCGCCTCAGGCGACCTGTTGCGACTGGTGCTCGCCCGTACGGACCTGGCGCCCGCCACCCGTCGGGAGGCCGTGGAACGCGCACTGACGTGGCTGGGCCGGCGCGGTGAGCGCTCGGACGGGGACAGCACCGTTCCACGGCTGCTGTCCGTCCTGCTCACCCGCTCCGACCTGAGTGCCGACCAGCAAGCCCGGCTCGGCAAGCGCACCCTGGAGTGGCTCAACGGAAACGCGGATGAGGAGCACGCCTCCTTCGTACTGCAACGCTGGCTGGCCAGGCACCCGGAAGCCGGCACGGACGTCACCGAAGCCCTCGCGCTGACCGTCCGATGGGTGGGCCTGCACGGCAATCTCCCCCGCGCCCCCTACCTGCTGCTCGACGCGCTGAACCGGCCCGAAGCCACCCCACACCAGCAGCGGTCCCTGATCGAGGCGGCCCTGGACTGGCTCGGCAGCCGGGACCCAGACGCCGCCCTACCGGCGAACTCCGACCGTCTGCTGCGGGCCGTGCTGCTGCGCCCCGACCTGGACGACGACCTCGACCGGCGCGTCATCGACCAGGCCATGGAATGGCTCGAACGGCACCACCGCGCACGCAGCGCCGCGTACCCCATGCAAGCCCTCCTGGAACGGGGCGACCTGAGCAACCAGCAGCTACAGCAGACAATGCGCTGGGCCGAGCGCTGGCTGGACCTGCACCCGATGCAGGCACCCGCCCAATACGTACTCTCCGCGCTGCTGACCCGCTACCGGCCGACGGCCACGGAAGGGGGCGGCACCGGCGAGGGCAGCGGCGACAGCACCCCGTACCGCAGGACACTCCAGCGTCTGATCGACTGGCTGGAACACCAGGACAACCCGCACAGCCAGCAGCAGACCGGCTATGCCCTGATCGCCCTCGCCGGCTCCCACCCTTTCAGGCCCGACGATTTCCCCCGGATCCAGCCACACGCACTGCGCTGGCTGGAGCAACACCACGACAAAGTGATCGCCTTCGGAGCGGTCGCCGTCCTTCTGCGCGACCCCGGCCTGTCACCCGAGCAGGAGAAACACGCGCTCCGATCCGCCACACACTGGCTGGCGACGCACGCGCGAGAGCAGCGTGCGGGCATGATCCTCAGTCGGCTGCTGCCGTGCACCGCCCATCAGCCGCCCGAGATCCGACTGCCCGCCATCGGATACGCCCTGGACTGGCTTGAGCAATACCACCCGATGCCGGGCGCCGGGTGGGTACTGGAGGCCCTGGCACTGCAGCCTGTCCTGACCGCCCGTCAGAGCACCGATATGGTGCGCTACATCGTGGCCTGGCTGAAGGCCAACGCCCAAGCCTCCTCCGCCTGGTACGTGCTCGCCTCGGTGCTGTCACGCGAGGACCTGCCCCGTGCCGAGGCACCGGCGCTGGCTGCCGCGGTCCTGGCCCGGCTGCGGTCGCTGCCCGAAGCGGCCTCGGCCACCGACGGCATCCTCACCTCGGTGCTCCATCAACTGCTCTTCCTGCACCGGCGGCACCGCTTGGAGGACACCCGGCAGGCCCGCGCGTTCGTACGCGAACGCATCGCCCAGGCGCCACCGCGCCCCTCCACCGCGTCGATACTGAACGAACTGCTCCGTCCGCCCTTCGCCCCCGGTGAGGTGACGCTCGTGCGCGAACAGGCGGACCGCTGGCTCGCCGCGTACGAGCACGACCCCGAGGCGGGCCGGGTACTCAGCCAGCTACTGAGACTGGATCCGCCAGAGGCGGCCACGCGCAAGGCCGAGCTGGCGATGGCATGCCGCTGGCTGGACCAACACCACCTGACCACGAACGCCAACCACGTGCTGCAGGCCGTACTCGCCCAGCCGGGGCTGCACTCAGCCGTCGTCGGGACGGTGGTGGACCAGTCCCTGGCCTGGCTGGAGGCCTACCCCGACACACCGCAGTCCATCTACCTGCTGCGCGACCTGTTCGCCCGGTCGGACCTGCGCCGCTCCTCGGCACACCGGGCGGTGGACTACACACTGGACTGGCTGGACCGCCGCCTGCGCCCAACCCCTCCCCGTCCCCGACCGCGGACGCGGGCACGGCAGCGGCAGCAGCCGCGTGGGCGGCCCGACGGGGTCTGGTCGGTCGCGTTCACCGTGCTCCGCGCCGTCTTCCTCACCAAGGACGCCGACTTCCCGCAGATCGCCAGGGCCGAAAAACTGGCCGGTATCTGGCTGGACCGGTACGGCGGAGAGGACAACGCAGGCTTCCTGATCCGCGACGTACTGCAGCGCACCCAGCACAACTCCGCCGCACTGACCCGCACCATCCCCATCGCGCTGCGCTGGCTGCGCCTGCACAGACACAGCATGCGGGCACCGCACGTCCTGCGCCCACTGCTGTTCCGCAAGGATGTGGACGACGACGCGGCGCAGACCGCCGTGGAGGCCGCGCTCGTCTGGCTCGACCGGCACACCACCGACCCGGCCGCCTACCAGGTGCTGGAACAACTGCTCAGACACCGCAGGCTGGGCTCCGAACAGGCCACCCGGGCACTTGCGTACGCCGACCAGTGGCTGGCCGATCACTCGCACTCCAAAGAAGCCCCCGGCCTGCTGAGCGCCGTCGTCAGCTGCCCCCACCCGGCCGCGCAGACCAGCGCAGCCAAGGCCAGGAAGCAACTGCTCTGCTGGCTGGAGGGGAACGCCGGCAGACAGGAGGCACACCTCGCACTCCGCAGCCTGGTCGCCGACCCCGGCCTCGACGACGCCCTGCGGGCCCGCATCATCACCTACGCGACCACCTGGATCCGCACCTACCCCCAGCGCAACGGCGCCCCCCACCTCTGGCACGCCCTCTTGACCCAGAACCCCGCCCCCAACGGCGATCCCGAGCTGATCACCAGCGCGGTCCAGTGGTGCGGCCGCTTCCGCACAAAACTCCCCACCGCGGCCGCCCTGCAAGCACTCCTCACCAGACCCGACCTGCGCGGCGACGAACTCCACCGCGCCGTCCGCTACGCAAGGGACTGGCTGGCCCAGCACCACCAGGCCGGACGCGCCCTGTTCGTCCTGCACGCCCTGATGCCCCGCCCCGGACTCGACGAGGAGACGCAACATGAACTGCTCGACCGCACCGAACAGTGGCTGACCGACCGCCACCCCGCCCACGCCACCCAACTCACCGCAACCCGCACAGCCCCGGCCCGCGAACGCATCGCCCTGGCCACGGCACTCCTCACGGAGTCCATCAGCTCCAAGTGAGCAGGCGCTCTCGGGCAGCGGGACGGCGGACTGGGAGCGAGCGGCCGTAGCCGCTCGCTCGGTCACTGCCGTCTGCTGCAAGCCGGGTCGGCAGTGTTCGGGCCTGTGGCCTTCAACCCGGCGGTCTCCTGCTTGATCAGTAAACCGGCGGGGGCGGCGGCTGAGGCTTGTTCAATCGCAATCGTTGCGGATGATTCGTGGGAACGATTCTGGTCATCGAGGTTGTCACCGCGCAGTCCAGGATGAAGCCGCCGCTCTTGGCTGACGCATGATGGGAGCCCTCCGGGAGCAGGAGACGGCCGGTACAGCCTTGCGGCTGACACGCTCCCCACCCCCTTCCCTGCACGGGCATGCGTCTTCGCCCAAACCACCGCGACAGTGCCGGTCGCCCCGTGACGCAATCCCGCGCCTGGGGCGGGCGGACGGCACTTGAGCACGGGCTGGGGGCGTATCCGCGAGAGCGGAAACGGCTGCGGAGGGGCGGCAGCACGCCTCCGCCGGGGATGCGGCGGTGCCGGCCGGGCGGATCGGGGCGTGAACGGCTATACAGCGCGCTTGAGCTCGCGGCGATACCGCATGAAGGGGCGGGGGCGGTTGACGGCCAGTACGGCGGTGGTCTGCCCGTCGCGTTCATAGCAGGCGAGGAAGCTACGGGCGTCGGCGGAGCCTTCGACGATCCTCGGGGTGTCGGTGGGCAACCGCCGACCGGCGAACTGGATCCGCACCCCGTACTGGTCGGACCAGAAGTACGGCAGGCTCCGATGGGTGGCGACCGTGCTGCCGGCCAGGAGATTCTGCGCGGCGATGCCGGCCTGTTCGGTGGCACTGGTCCAGTGTTCGGCACGGTGGCCGTCCACTCTGGCCACGTCTCCGACGGCTACGACGTTCGGCAGCGAGCCGACGCAGCCGGCGTCGCACACCACGCCGTCCTTCAGCAGCAGTCCGGAACTCTCCAGCCAGTCGGTGTTGGGCCGTACCCCGATGCCGACCACGACGATATCGGCGGGCAGCAGCCGCCCGTCGGTCAGCTCCACACCCGTGACGCGGTCCGGGGAGTCCGGATGGTGCGAGTATCCGCGGCCCCCCTGCAGCCCGGCCACGCCTGTTCCCGCGACGAGGGTCACCCCGTGGTCCGCGTGCAGTCCCGCACAGACCTTGGCCATGTCGTCGCCGAGCTGGGGTACGAGCGGGAGCGGGGCGGCCTCGACCACGGTGACGTCGTGGCCGAGCATGGCGCAGGAGGAGGCGACCTCGGCGCCGATGAACCCACCGCCGATGACCACGACTCGGGCCTGGCCGCGGGCCAGGTCCTCGCGGAGCGCCTGGGCGTCGTCCAGGGTGCGCAGGGTGTGCACTCCGGTATGTGCCGGGTCGCCGGGCTCCTGCCCGGGGAGGAGCCGAGGAGTGGCACCGGTGGCGATGACCACGGCGTCGGTCTCCAGCGACCGGTCACCGTCGAGGAGCACTGTGCCCCCGGCGGCATCCAGGCCGGTGGCCCTGGTCCCCAGGTACCACTCGGCGTAGAGGTCGGCGGTGTCATCGGCGTCCACCAGGGCCAGCTGACCCTGGTCAGTGGCGCCGGTGAGGAAGTCCTTGGACAGCGGGGGACGGTCGTAGGGCTGGTGGTGCTCGTCCCCGACGATCACCAGTCGGCCATCGAAACCCTGGGTGCGCAGAGCGCGCGCGGCGTACAGTCCGGCCAGCGAGGCCCCGACCACGGTGATGCTCTTCATGCCGGCTCCGCAACGGAGACGTGGAGCAGAACGTGGCCGTCCTCGACGGAAACCTGGTGGGTGCGCACCGGGTACTTCGCCGGCGGACAGGTCGGGCGACCGTCCCGCAGGTCGAAGAAGGCCGTGTGCAGCGGGCATTCGACGAAGCAGCCTTCGAGCCACCCGTCGGCCAGCGAGGCGTCCTGGTGGGTGCAGGTGTCGTCGATGGCGTAGACCTCGCCGTCCTCGGTATGGAACACCGCGACGGGAGCGGGAACGCCGGCGGTCACCCGGATGGATTCGCCGGGTGGCAGGTCTTCGATCCGGCACACCGTGATCATGGGGAACCTCCAGGTAGCGGGGCCCTACAGGGGTGAGGAAGCCGTCGGCTGCGCAGGAGAACTCAGCCTTGGGACGGAGAACAAGAGCGGCGCTGTCTCGAATTACACAACGCGATTCGCTATACGCAACATGCTTTCTGCCGTCCCAGCGGGTTGTCAAGAGAGGATCTGCACCAGATCGCGATGGCCCCCGACGGCACCTCTTCACCCAGGTGAAACCCAGTCAGAAGGCAGGTCGCACCAGGTCGTGCGCAGGGACGACGGCAGGGCGGCGAGGGCGCGGGGCCGTCATGCGACGCTCGTCACACAAGCCCACGCGCGGGCACCTCGGGCAGGCCGGTTCGTCGGCTCGCCGCACGCGGACGAGTGTGACGTGGCGGCGGCGCGCGCCCGGCGCCGCCGTATCGCGGTTCGGGCCCGGCGGTCGGTCATTCCCGCTGAAGAAGCGGCAACCCGCGGTCAGAGCTCCGGATCGTCCCACTGAGCCAGCAGGGTCTCCCCCGTGGCTCCCGCGGATGCGGGTATGGCACCGCGCAAGGACTGTTCAGTCCAGATCACCTTGCCGCGGGTGGTGTACCTGGTCCCCCAGCGCTGGGCGAACTGGGCGACGAGGAACAGGCCGCGGCCGCCCTCGTCGGTGGTCTTGGCCCGGCGCAGATGCGGGGAGGTGCTGCTGCCGTCATCGACCTCACAGATCAGACTGTCGCGGTCGCGCAGCAGACGGAGCCGGATGGGACCGATGCCGTAGCGAATGGCGTTGGTGACCAGTTCACTGATGATGAGTTCGGTGGTGAAGGCGATCTGTTCGAGGCCCCAGACTTCCATCTGCCGGGCGCAGGCGGCGCGGACGCGCGCGACGGCAGCGGGGTCGGAGGGCACCTCCCAGTCGGCGACCTGGTCCGGTTGCAGCAGCCGGGTGCGGGCTACCAGGAGGGCGATGTCATCGCTGGGGCGGGCGGGCAGCATGGCGTCGAGTACGGCCTGACAGGTCTGCTCCGGAGTCTGGCCGGCCTGCCCCAGGGCGTCTTTCAGGAGCCTGACACCCGTGTCGAGGTCGCGGCGGCGGTCTTCTATGAGTCCGTCGGTGTACAGGGCCAGCCGAGATCCCTCGGGCAGGCGCACCTCGGTGGTCTCGATCGGCAGGCCGGCACCGAGGCCGAGCGGTGGCGAGACGGGAACGTCGGGGAAGGTGACGGTGCCGTCCGGGTACACGAGGGCCGGGCCCGGATGCCCGGCCCGGGCAATGGAGCAGTTGCCGGAGACCGGGTCGTAGATCGCGAACAGACAGGTGGCGCCGGTCATGCCCGCGTTCTCGACCTCGGCGGGCTCGTCCTGGTCGATGTTGGCGACCAGCTCATCCAGGTGACCCAGGAGTTCGTCGGGGGGCAGGTCGAGGGCGCAGAAATTGTGGACGGCGATGCGCAGGCGCCCCATGGTGACGGCCGCGTGCAGACCGTGCCCGACGACATCACCCACGACCAGCGCGACACGGGCGCCTGGCAGAGGGATGACGTCGAACCAGTCCCCGCCCACCCCGGGTTGAGCGGGAAGGTACCGGTAGGCCGCCTCCAAAGCCGACTGCTCGGGCAGGCCGCGGGGCAACAGGCTGCGCTGCAGGGTGACCGCCGTGGCATGTTCCCGGGCGTAGCGGCGCGCATTGTCGATGGAAACCGCCGCACGAGCGGCCAGCTCCTCGGCGAAGAAGAGATCCTCCTCCGCGAACGGTTCCTGCTCCGACCGCCAGAAGTCGACTGTCCCCAACGCTACGCCGCGGGCCTGCAGCGGCACGGTGATCAATGAGTGGATACCGAAGTCCAGGACACGCCGCGCTCGCTCGGGATCCTGCACCTGCCAGTCCTGCGCGGCACCCAGCTCGGGCTCCAGCACGGCATGGCCGTCGCGCAGGCCCTGCGCCTGCGGCATCGTCGGCAGGAATGTGATCACCTCACCCACCGGGTACAGCGGGGAGTCGTCTCTCACACCGCGGGCGGCGGTGCGGTGCACGGTCAGGCTCGTACCGTCCGGCTCCTCACCCCGCTGGACCGCGTCCACCAGCTCCACAGTGACGTAGTCAGCGAACTGGGGAACCGCGATCTCAGCCAGTTCCTCGGTGGTACGCACCATATCCAGCGTGGCGCCGATCCGTACCCCGGCGTCGTAGAGCAGGTTCAGGCGTTCCCGCGCCACCTCGGCCCGGCCCGCCAGTGTCCGCAACTCGGTGGAGTCCCTCAGGGTCGCCACGCTGCCGGGCGGTTCTCCGTAGCGGTCGACGGGGCGCAGATTGACGGCCAGCAGCCGGTCCCCCTCCAAGTGCACCTCATCGCTGACCGTCCGGCCGGAGGCCAGCAACTGCGCCGTGCCCGGGGCCAGACCGAGATCGGTGATCCGTAGACCCTCCGGATCTTCGGGCAGCTTCAGCAACTGGCGCGCTTCGTCGTTGGCCAGGAGCAACCGAGCGTCGTTGTCGATGATGAGCACGCCCTCGCGCACAGAGTGCAGCACCGCGTCGTGGTGCTCGTACATCCGGGTCATCTCGGCGGGTCCCAGCCCGTGTGTCTGACGCAGCAGGCGCCGGCTCACCAGCGCCGACCCGGCCATGGCCAGAACAAGCGCGCCGCCCGAGGCGCCGAAGATCACCGGCAGTTGCTCCCCCACCGCCGCGTCGATGCTCTTGACCTTGATCCCGACGGACACCAGCCCGACGACCGAGCCGTCACTGTCGAAGACGGGCACCATCGAGTCCACGGCGCGGCCGATCCCCGGGGTGTCGTAAGTCTCCTGGTGCACCCGGCCGGCGAGCGCCTCGGCGTAGGAGCCGACGACATGCTTGCCGATCAGGTCCGGGTCCGGGTGGGTCCAACGGATACCGTCCGGATCGAACGCGATGATGTAAGCGACACCCGATGCCTTCCGGGCATCCTCCGCGCGCGGCTGCAGTCGCGCACTGGGGTCGGAGGACTTCATGGCGCTCAGCGTCCCCGGGGCCCGCGCAAAGGTCTGTGCACCGACCAACGAGCGATCGCGGGCCTCCTGCAGACTCGCCCCCTGAGCCTGCAGGAGGAGAGCGGTCACAGCTGCGACGGCGAGCACCGCCACGAGTACGAGCTGCAGCACGAACACTTGACCCGCTGCGGTGCGCAGACTCAACAGCGAGTGCGGTCGACGCTCCCGAGCCGGGCGCGGGGCGTACCGCTCGCCTTCCGGACCATGCGGCTTCCTGGTTCCTGGACGCTGCGCCGCACTCCGATTTCGTTTGCGCCACCGGTTGAACAAGCGGGAAGGCGGTGGGGAGACTTCCCGAGACCCGGCTGCGCGCATACTCCTATTATGAGACCAGTGGTGCGCATGAGGAATACGGCTGCTCAGTGTGAAACCCGTGGTGCGGTGGAGTCGACAACCCACGCTTCCCGCAGCCGCAGCAGGGCAGGCGGAATCCACAGAGGGGCGGGCCGACCGCCGAACGGCAGCAGCACTTTTGCGGCCCAGCTTCCGGCTGCGGTCCACTGAGCGGTTTGCCCGGGCGAGACGAACTCGGCATTCGTCCAGGGACCCCGCCCTGGTCACCGTACGCAGGCGAAGAAGGAAAGGCACCTGGTGCCGTGGTCGGCACCCACGAGCAGGGGGCCGGGTGATGTCCATCCGTCCGCGGGCTCTCCCCCACACGCGGAAGGCAGACAGGAAGACCACGATCCGCCGGCAGGTTGACGAACGCCGCCTGCGCCTTGACTGTGATCGCGGAATAACGACGATCCTGCTCCTCACTCCGCACCGTGACTCACGTAGTACGGGGGCAGCCAAACCCTTCGCGAACTCGGGAAGCATCTCCGGTCAGTCCGGCACACGGGCCACACACAACCCATGGACTCGGAAATTCGCTCCTCTTCCGCCCGGAACGCCTCAGAAACGGTGTAGTCCCCCCGGGCTGACGTAAAAATCTGACTCGGGGCCGGGTGCGTCACAGTCCTCGTGCCACCTTCGCAGAAGGTCGGGGGCGCACATGGCGAGGTCTAGGAGGGAAGTGGTACTCGGTGGTACCCGGGCCCGGTAGGCGGGTATCGCGCCGATGGCCGGGACGCCCATGAATCCGTGGCCCGGGAAGCGCGGCCACGGTCGTCTGCGGGCACTCGGGCACTGACCGGCTTGTCAGCGCCCTCGCGCGAGCCAGGCGTCGAGCTGGAGCGCTTCGCCTCGATCGAGGTGCTGCTGCCGTGACCGGTAGGACGGACGTGTCGGCAGGCGCCTGAGCAGTCGCTCACAAAAGGACGCGATGCCGGAGCGGGCGCCGACTGCCGACGGCGGCAACGGTCACACCGTCGTCATGCGCCGCGTCGACGACCGGGGCGGCCTCCCGCGCGCGTCGCCGACCAGCCGGACCTTGTCGTCCACCTCCCGGCTTCCGCCGTCCAGTACGCAGGTGCCTCTGGTGACGACGTGAACGATACGCGCGCTCACAGGACCACCACCGAGCGCAGGACATCGCCGTGGCGCATCTTCTCGAACGAAGCCTCCACGTCGCCCAGGGCGATCTTCTCTGTGACGAAAGCGTCCAGGTCGAAGCGGCCCTGAAGGTAGAGCTCGATGAGCGCGGGAAAGTCGCGGGAGGGCAAACAGTCGCCGTACCAGGAGGACTTCAGCGCACCGCCACGGCCGAAGACATCGAGCAACGGCAACTCGATCTTCTGCTCCGGGGCGGGGACGCCGACCAGGACGACGGTACCGGCCAGATCTCGGGCATAGAAGGCCTGTTGGTAGGTCTCGGGGCGGCCCACCGCGTCCACAACGACATCGGCACCGAAACCACCGGTGAGGCTGCGGATGGCCTCGACGGCATCGGTCTGAGCCGAGTGGATCGTGTCGGTGGCGCCCAACTCGTCGGCCCACGCCAGCTTCCGCTTGTCGATGTCGACGGCGATGATCTTCGAGGCACCAGCCACCTTTGCGCCCACGATGGCGGCCATGCCCACACCACCACAGCCGATGACCGCGATCGAGTCGCCCCGACCAACCGCACCGGTGTGGACCGCGGCGCCGAATCCCGCCATCACGCCGCAGCCGAGCAGCCCCGCGGCTGCCGCGGAGGCAGTCGGATCGACCCTGGTGCACTGGCCTGCCGCGACGAGAGTCTTCTCGGCGAAGGCGCCGATACCCAGAGCCGGCGACAGCGGAGTGCCGTCTGCCAGCGTCATGGGCCGGGTGGCGTTGTGGGTGCTGAAGCAGTACCACGGCCGCCCGCGCCGACAGGCCCGGCACCGGCCCCCGCACACCGCACGCCAGTTCAGGACGACGAAATCGCCGGGCGCCACGTCCGTGACGTCCTCACCGACCGCCTCAACCACACCGGCTGCCTCGTGGCCGAGCAGGAAGGGGAACTCGTCGTTGATCCCGCCCTCCCGGTAGTGCAGGTCGGTGTGGCACACGCCGCAGGCCTGCACCTCCACCAGCGCCTCGCCCGGACCGGGGTCGGGCACCAGGACGGTCTCCACCGAAACCGGGGCGCCCTTCTTCCGGGCGACAACGGCTTGTACCTCGTGTGTCACTGTCGAGCTCCTCACTGAGGGGCCGACCGAGTACGCCTGTCGGCCGGATGTTTCTGGTGGCGCCGGAACGGCCCTCAGGACCGATCCAGGCGAGGGCATAGGAGGCTTGGCTGCCCGTGACGCGGGAGGCGGACGGTATACCCGGCAACTCAGACAAACGGCTCCGGTACGGCGTGGCCGGAGCCCTGGGAAGATCGAGGTTGCGTTGCGAATTACGCACGTCGCTTCGCGATGAGCAACAATCTGACTTCTGAGCAGGACTGCTGTCAAGAGACTCTTTCCGCCTACTCGACCTTCACCGACGGCACAGTCATCCGCCTGAAGGAGGCAGGGGGGACCTCGTGCGCGCCCAGGCACATGATCCGGACGAGCTGGAGACCATCGGCCGCGACGTCGAAGGAGCGCGCCATCCGGGGATACGGGAATGCCGTTCGGTCGCGGGCCACCGCACCGCGGCGCCGATAGAACTACTACGGAATGTAGTCGCTCACCACTCCCAGTGTTCGCCGAGCGCATAGGCGCCGTGCGTATAGTTGCCCTATGAGTAACCATGCGGCACGCAGTGAAACAGCAGGTCGCGCGGTGCACGGGGTGCAGTCCGTCGACCGTGCCGTAAGTGTCCTGGAAATCCTCGCCCAGCGCGGCGAGGCAGGCGTGAGCGAGATCGCCGCCGAACTCGACGTCCACAAGTCAACCGCGTTCCGACTGCTCGGATCGCTGGAGGCACGCGGTCTCGTCGAGCAGACGGCCGACCGCGGCAACTACCGTCTGGACTTCGGAATCGTGCGCCTCGCGAGCACGGTCACCCACCGCATGGACATCACTCAGCAAGGGTGGCCGGTGTGCGAACGGCTCGCCGAGGACATCGGCGAGACCGTCAATATCGGCGTACTGAAAGAGTATTACGCGGTCAACCTCTACCAGGTGCGCGGTCCGGCTGCGGTCGGCGCACACAACTGGGTCGGGCGGCTGACCCCGTCGTACGCCACGTCGAGCGGCAAGGCTCTACTGGCCCACCTGACCGTGGAGGAGCGCGACAAGCTGCTCGCCTCGGGCATGACGAAGCAGACACCACACACCATCACCACCAGATCCAAGCTGGAGAAGAACCTCGCGGAGGTGCGTGACCGCGGGTACGCGCTGGCGCTGGAGGAACTCGAGATCGGGCTGCACGCCATGGCGGCCCCGATCCGCGCCGCGGACGGCAAGATCATCGCCGCGATCAGCGCGTCGGGGCCGGCCTACCGCTTCACTGAGGAGAACATGCGCAAGCTCTCCCCGACGCTCGTCGCGGGCGCGGAGGAGATCAGCGAGCGGATGGGCTACTTCGCAGGCTGACCCTCACCGGCCTGCGGAACGGAACCAGAACTCCGGGCGCCCCACGGCACCGTAGAGGGCGGACAGCGGGCTCAGGGCAGGGGCACCCGTCCCGAAGGGGTCGCCTCGGCACCCCGGCGGACAGTCACCCGTACCGCGTCGAGGGTCGAGGCCACATCGTGTACAGGCAGGCGCCAGGCGCCCAGTGCTGCGGCGAGAACGGACACAGCGGTAGTCGCGGAATCCCGTAGCTGCGCCGAGCGCGGCTACCCGGATGCCGGACCCGTCGGCAAGCGGCCCAGAAGCGACTTGCGTGCCGCGCCCCGGCCTCCCTGGGCACGGCGAGGCGGTGGCGTGCACCAGGGCGCTCCCGAGAGACCGGGCCTTCGGCACTACCTGCATCACCGGCTGACGACTCCGGTCGACCTCGAACCTGGGGCCTCGCCTCGTGGCAGGTCAGCGATATGGCACACAGGCATCAGCCTGACCACTCGGCGCATATTGCGAAACTCATTACGCAAAGCGCAACACAAGTGTGGGGTCCGCCTCCGCGCTGTCAAGGATCGCCCCGGGCCCTCGGGAGGCTGCCGAGCCGGGAGGCCTTGAGCTTGGTATCCGCCCACTCCCGCTCCGGGGCAGATTCCAGGTGATGCGGGCGCCCGTGCCGAAGTGCGGCGCAGGCCCTCCGGGTGCAAAAAGGCCGGTCCGGAAGGTGCGGATTCCCACGGCCAGTTCACCGGTACCGCGATCGGCGTCGACCAGCCGAGTCCGCCGCGGCAGGAGCCACGAGCAGCCGTCTCCGACACCTGGACGATGCGCAGCGCGCCGGATTCGGGCGCGCCCGTGACGGATCCGGGCGGGAAGGCCCCAGCCAGACCGGGGTCCCACCCTCCACCAACTCGCCGCGCACGGTGGACACCAGGTGAACCACGCCGGGCGCTGCTCGAGGGCGCACAGCGCCGGAACCGTCACCGATGGCGCAGACGCGGCCAAGGTCGTTGCGGGCCAGGCCGACGATCACCACGTTCTCGGCGTGACCCTTCTCCAGGAGATCCACCGCGGGCGATCCGACGCCGACCGCGGGTTCCACACCCTTGACGGCGTGAGACAAGAAGTGTTCCCTGTTGCGCCCAGAGAGGTGTGTTTCACATTACACAACTTGCTGTGCGAGCTGGCTTCCCGGCACGGCCGCCGGATCACGGCTGGTCATGCTCGCCGGCACCGCCGCAGCACGGAACGGCCCGAGGGGCGGAACCCCACCGAGATCGTTGGGGACGGCCGGGCCTACGACATCCGGCCGCCCACGCCCGAGCCCGCCAGCAGAAGGAACCACAGCATGGCTGCCCACATGGCGAAATCGTCAGGTGACACTCCCTGTGAACAAGAAGCAGGGCCCCCGCCCCGTAAGTCTTCGATCGCACCGCGCGTCTTCTGGCCGTCCGCGGTCATCATCCTCGTCTTCGTGGTGTACTCCACAGCCCTCAGCAAGTCCGCGCAGAACCTCATCGGCAGGGTGCAGGAGGGCATCGTCGGTGATCTTGGCTGGTTCTACACCGCCCTCGTCTCGCTCTTCGTGATCTTCGCCCTCTGGGTCGGCATCGGCCGCTACGGGGACATCAAGCTCGGCAAGGGCAAGGAGAAACCCGAGTTCGGCCTTGGCTCGTGGCTGGCGATGCTGTTCGCAGCAGGCATGGGCATCGGGCTGGTCTTCTGGGGTGTCGCCGAGCCGTTGAACCATCTCACCGCCCCCAGGCCCGGCACCGGTAAGGGCGAGGCCGAGCGGAGCGAGTTCGCCATGGTGCAGACCTTCCTGCACTGGGGAATCCACCCGTGGGCCATCTACATCGTGGTCGGTCTCGCCGTCGCCTACGCAGTGCACCGCAAGGGCCGACCCGTCTCGATCCGGTGGGCTCTGGAGCCGATCCTCGGCAAGAGGATCAAGGGCTGCTGGGGCGACGCCATCGACGTGATCGCCGTCGTCGGCACCATCTTCGGCGTGGCCACCTCCCTCGGCTTCGGCGTCATACAGATCTCCTCGGGTCTGGAGTCCCAGGGGTGGGTCACCAACCCCGACAAGTCACTGCAGGTCACCCTCATCATCGGCATCACGCTGCTCGCCACCGTCTCCGTGGTCACGGGCGTCAGCAAGGGCATCAAGTGGCTGTCGAACATCAACATGACACTGGCCGGCGCACTGATGCTGTTCGTACTCATCGCGGGCCCGACGCTCTTCATCCTCAATCTGTTCATCCAGGACATCGGCGCCTACCTGCAGAACGTCCTCATGCTGAGCTTCGACACCGGCGCCGTGCATGGCGGCGAGGGCACCGCGTGGGTCAGCAGCTGGACGGTCTTCTACTGGGGCTGGTGGATTTCCTGGGCACCGTTCGTCGGCGTCTTCATCGCCCGCATCTCCCGCGGACGGACCGTTCGCGAGTTCGTATGCGGTGTGCTGCTGATACCCACCCTGCTGACCTTCTTCTGGTTCGCCGTCTTCGGCGGCTCGGCGCTGCACCGCGAGACGTTCGGAGACGGCGGCCTGGTCGGGCAGGACGGCACGGTCGGTACGGACAGTGCACTGTTCCAGCTGCTCGACACCCTGCCAGGTGGCGCGTTCGTCGCCGGGGCGACGATCCTGCTGATCGTGCTGTTCTTCGTCACCTCCTCCGACTCCGGCAGCTTCGTGGTCGACATGCTGGCCTCCGGCGGCGACCCGAACCCGCCGGTGTGGAGCCGCGTGTTCTGGTCCTTCTCCGAGGGGGCCCTGGCCATCGCGCTGCTGGTCGCCAGTGGCACCGGAACCGCCTCACTGACCACCCTGCAGACGGCGGCGATCATCACGGCGCTGCCCTTCAGCCTGGTGATGATCGGCATGTGCGTCGCCACGGTGAAGTCCTTCCGCCAGGAACGCCAGGCATACCTGGCCCGTCAGCAGAAGAAGCAGGAAGCGCGGCTCGTCGACCAGGCAGTCACAGCCATCGAGGAGGGCTTGGAGAACGGAGCCCCGCCGAACGGGAATTCGCCGGACAGGGTGCCGCCGAACGGGAACCTGCCGAATGGCAGTCCGTCGGACGGAACCGAGGACAGCCCGGTCGACACACGCACCGCTTGATGTTGCCTCCCGGCGCCGGCGCTCATTGAACGTCCGCCGCCGGCGAAGAAGTTCACCGGCGTTCGCCCGGTGGAGCCGGGACCTCGCCCGGGCCCCGGTTCCACCGCGTCGCACCGAGAAACCGGGGCCCCGGAGGAGTTGACCCGGCGTCATGCGCGATCGTCTCGATCAGCTCCGGCGCAGACGCCACGAGGGGAACGGAACTCATCCGGACCCTGCCTTGACGTCCCCTCAACAGGCAATTAGCGTACCGCATGACGGTTCTGATATATCAATTGGCTTTCGCTTGGTTAACAGGCAGTCATCACGTCGGCGTCCGCCCTCTGCACCGAACGGAACGGCGAGGCCCTGCACATCCCTCTCGACGGCCGCACCGGCCCAGTGACCGTTACCGATCCCCTGCTCCACGACAAGGAGGGACACCGCCGTGCCGGTTGACACTTCCGTACGCCACGGACCACCCGAGAACTGGAACGGCACGCTGCCGACACTCCCCTCCTTCGCCGACCATCTCGCCGCACGGCTCACCAGCATCCGCACCGAATACCGCGGAGGCGACAGATGAGCATCAGCGTCTTCGACCTGTTCAAAATCGGCATCGGCCCGTCCAGTTCACACACCGTGGGGCCGATGCGGGCGGCCAACTCCTTCGCTCTGTCACTGGACCAGGACGGCATCCTGGGCAGCACGAGCCGCGTACACGTGGAACTCTTCGGTTCCCTCGGCGCCACGGGGCACGGGCACGGAAGCGTGAAGGCCGTGTTGCTCGGGCTCGAGGGGCACGTCCCGGAGCGGGTCGACCCGGCACTCGCCGAGCCCACCGTCACCCGGGCCCGGGAGACCGGCACCCTCCGTCTTCTCGACAAGCAGCCGGTCGGCTTCGACGTCGACAGCGACGTCGTCCTCCACCGCGTCAAGCGGCTCGACTTCCACTCCAACGGGATGACGTTCGAAGCGCGGAACAGCGAGGGTGCACGTCTGTCGCACCGTACCTACTACTCCATCGGCGGAGGCTTCGTCCTCGACGAGACCGAGGCCGCCGGATCGCAGATCGTGCCGGACGACACCCCCGTCCGCTATCCCTTCACGACCGGCGAGGAACTCCTCGCCCACTCCCGGGAGACGGGCCTGCCCATCAGCGCCATCATGATGGCCAACGAGCTGTCGTGGCGCAGCCGCGAAGACGTCCGCGCGGGGCTGCTCCGCATCTGGTCCGTGATGCAGGAGTGCGTCGAGGCCGGCTGTACGGCCGAGGGCACCCTGCCCGGCGGGCTCCGGGTGCGGCGCCGCGCCGCCGCGCTCAAGAACAAGCTCGACGCCGCGTGGGAGGAGACGGCGACCGACTCGTTGCACGCGATGGAATGGGTCACCCTGTTCGCTCTCGCGGTGAACGAGGAGAACGCCGCCGGCGGACGCGTCGTCACCGCCCCCACCAACGGTGCCGCCGGCATCATCCCCGCGGTCCTGCACTACTACATGCGCTTCGTCCGCGGAGCGGGCCCCGACGGCGTCGTGAACTTCCTGCTCACCGCCGCCGCCATCGGTGTCCTGTTCAAGGAGAACGCCTCCATCTCGGGGGCCGAGGTCGGCTGCCAGGGCGAAGTCGGCTCAGCCTGCTCCATGGCCGCCGCCGGCTTGGCGGAGGTCCTCGGCGGCACCCCCGAGCAGGTCGAGAACGCCGCGGAGATCGGCATCGAACACAATCTCGGGCTCACCTGCGACCCGGTGGGTGGTCTGGTACAGATCCCCTGCATCGAGCGCAACGCCGTCGCGTCGATGAAGGCCGTCACGGCTGCGCGTATGGCCCTCCACGGCGACGGCCGGCATCACGTCAGTCTCGACAAGGCCGTCAAGACCATGCGCGAGACCGGCGCGGACATGAAGGACAAGTACAAGGAGACCGCGCGAGGCGGCCTCGCCCTCAACGTGGTTCAGTGCTGAGGAGAAAACCGTGAGCAACCACTACGTCCTGACCTTGACCTGCCCGGAACGCCCCGGCATCGTCAACGCCGTGACGGCCTATCTGGTCGAGCACGGCTGCGACATCACCGAACACCAGCAGTTCGACGACCCCGAACACGGCGTCGTCTTCCTGCGGACGAGCTTCTCGGCACCCGACGACGCCTCCCTGTCCGCACTCCAGACGGGGTTCACCGCCACCGCCGAGCGCTATGCCATGCGGTGGCGGCTGCAGGACGCGGGGGCCAAACCGCGCATCCTGGTGATGGTCTCGAAGTTCGACCACTGCCTCGCCGACCTGCTCTACCGCTGGCGCAGCGGGACGCTCGAGGGCGATGTCGCGCTCGTCGTCTCCAACCACCCCCACCTCGGGCCTCAGGCCGAACAGGCCGGTGTGCCCTTCCACCACATCCCCGTCACCCCGGACAGCAAGCCGCAGGCCGAGGAGCAGTTGCTCCGCCTGGTCGAGGACCACGACATCGACCTCGTGGTGCTGGCCCGGTACATGCAGGTCCTCGGAGAGGACCTGTGCAAGCGCCTCGAAGGCAGAGCGATCAACATTCACCACTCGTTCCTGCCGAGCTTCGCCGGTGCCAGGCCCTACCACCAGGCCTACCGGCGGGGCGTCAAGCTCGTCGGCGCGACCGCGCATTACGTCACCGCGGATCTGGACGAAGGGCCGATCATCGAGCAGGAGGTCATCCGCGTCGACCACCGGCAGAGCGCGGAGCAGCTGGTCAGGGTCGGACGGGATGCCGAACGTCTGGCGCTCGCGAGGGCTGTCAACTGGCACTGCCAGAGCCGCATCCTGCTGCACGGCCACCGTACTGTGATCTTCAACTGAGGCGGCGCCCCATGACCACCACTGTCTCGCTCGACGGTACCGCCACCGCGGCCGACATCAAGGCGGAACTCGCCCTGCGGGTAGCCGACTTGAAGAGCCGCGGCATCGTACCCGGACTGGGCACCATCCTCGTCGGCGACCATCCGGGCAGCCAGGTGTACGTCGCCGGCAAGCACAAGGACTGCGCTGCGGTCGGCATCACCTCGTTGCAGGTCGAACTGCCCGCCGACGCCACCCAAGCGGACGTCGAGGCAGCCGTGCTCAACCTCAACGCCGACCCTGACTGCACGGGCTACATCGTGCAGTTGCCACTTCCCGGTCACCTGGACATGCACGCCGTCCTGGAGCTGATCGACCCGGCCAAGGACGCCGACGGACTCCACCCCACCAACCTGGGCAGGCTGGTCCTGGGCAAAGCCGGACCACTGCCCTGCACACCACGCGGGATCATCGAACTCCTCCGCCGGCATCACGTCCCCATCACGGGCGCGAACTTCTGCGTCATCGGCTGTGGCGTCACCGTGGGCCGACCGCTCGGCCTGATGCTCACCCGCAGCAGCGAACACGCCACCGTCACCATGTGCCACGAAGCGACCGCCGACATCACCGCTCACACACGTGCCGCCGACGTCGTGGTCGCGGCTGCCGGTGCCGCGCACCTTGTCCGGCCCGACTGGATCAGGCCCGGCGCGACCGTCCTGTCCGTCGGCATCACTCGTACCATCGAGGGCGTTCTCGGGGACGTGCACCCTCGGGTCGGTGAGGTGGCGGGCAAGCTCGCTCCCACCGTCGGCGGCGTCGGGCCGATGACCCGGGCCATGCTCTTGAAGAACATCGTCGAGGCGGCGGAGCGTCAGGCCGGCGAGACCCCTCCGGCCTGAAGTTCCGGGAGCTCACGCCGCACCGATACGACACGGTCCGCACCCGTGCCGGGCGTGGCGTGAAGGCCGCGGAGACGGGCGCTTCGAGGGTAGCCACTGTCTCCGCGGCCACATCGTGTCGCCCGGGATCATTGACGAGTTGCCATGACAGCCACCTCTTGACGCTGTGAGAGCGCCGGGATTAGCGTTGGCCCGCTTGATATATCAGTTGCGCAGCAATCTCTGTCTTCTTGTCTTTCAGTTCGAACTTCGTCTGCTGGTGGCGACGTACTTCACCACCGGAGACACCTTCCCGGCTCTTCCCCCGGGTGCGTTCAGCACCACCCCGCAGCACGGTCGGCACCGGCTCGCCGGGGCGCGGCCGGCACCCCGCACCGAAGATCACTGAGTACAGGAGTACCGACATGCAAGAGGTCCGCGCAGTCGTTGCGATGAGCAAGGACGCCCCGGTCTCCGTAGAGACCATCCTCGTCCCCGACCCCGGCCCCGGCGAGGCGGTCGTGACGATCCAGGCGTGCGGTGTCTGCCACACCGATCTCCACTACCGCCAGGGCGGCATCAACGACGCATTCCCGTTCCTCCTGGGCCACGAGGCCGCCGGCATCGTGGAGTCCGTCGGTGAAGGCGTCGATTCCGTGGCCCCGGGTGACTTCGTCATCCTCAACTGGCGCGCCGTGTGCGGCCAGTGCCGTGCGTGCGAACGCGGCGAACAGTGGTACTGCTTCAACACGCACAACGCGATACAGCAGATGACCCTCACCGACGGCACGGAACTGACGCCCGCCCTCGGCATCGGCGCCTTCGCCGAGAAGACGCTCGTCCACGCCGGCCAGTGCACCAAGGTCGACCCGGCCGCCTCGCCGGCCGCCGCCGGCCTGCTGGGGTGCGGGATGATGGCAGGGCTCGGCGCCGCCCTCAACACCGGCCAGGTGGGACGCGGAAAGAGCGTCGCGGTGATCGGCTGCGGCGGCGTCGGCTGCGCGTCGGTCGTCGGCTCCCGACTCGCCGGAGCGTCCCGGATCATCGCTGTCGACATCGACGACCGCAAGCTGCGGTGGGCCGAGGGGCTGGGCGCCACCGACACCGTGAACAGCACGCGGCAGGATCCCGTCGAGGCCATCCGGGAACTGACCGGCGGACACGGCGCCGACGTCGTCATCGACGCGGTCGGCAGGCCGGAGACCTACCAGCAGGCCTTCTACGCCCGCGATCTCGCCGGCACCCTCGTCCTCGTCGGCGTCCCCACCCCTGACATGAAGCTGCCCGACATCCCGCTGATCGACGTGTTCGGCCGCGGCGGATCCCTCAAGTCCAGCTGGTACGGCGACTGCCTGCCCTCCCGGGATTTCCCGATGCTCATCGACCTGTACCAGCAGGGCCGACTCGACCTCGACGCCTTCGTCTCCGAGAAGATCGGCCTCGACGACGTCGAGGAAGCGTTCGACCGGATGCACCACGGCGACGTGCTCCGCTCGGTGGTGGCCCTGTGAGCCCCGCCGAGCAGGTACGCATCGACCACACCGTCACCTCCGGGACGTTCTCCCTGGACGGGGAGACCCACCAGGTCGACAACAACGTCTGGATACTCGGCGACGACCATGAGTGCGTGGTCCTCGACGCCCCTCACGACGTGGACCGCATCCTCGATGTCGTCGACGGCCGCCGGGTGAAGGCCATCCTGTGCACCCACGCCCACGACGACCACGTCAGAGTGGCACCGCAGCTGGCGGCCCGCACCGGGGCGCCGATCCTGCTGCACCCCGACGACCGCCCTGTGTGGGAGCTGACGCATCCCGGCAGCGCGTGGGACACCAACCTCACGGACGGAGCGATCCTCAAGGTCGCCGGCGCCTCGCTCGAAGTTCTGCACACCCCGGGCCACGCGCCGGGCGCGGTGTGCTTCTACGCCGAGGAGCTGGGTGTGCTCTTCAGCGGGGACACGCTGTTCAACGGCGGCCCCGGAGCCACCGGACGCTCGTTCAGCGACCACAGCGTGCTCGTGGAGTCCATCCAGGAGAAGCTGTTCCGCTTGCCCGGCGACACGGTGGTGCACACCGGGCACGGCCCGGACACCACCCTCGCCGCGGAGATGGCCAGCATCCCGTAGCGGACCGAGGCTGCCGGCGGCTGTCCGCCTGCTCCGTACCTTCCCGGGCGCGCCGCGTCGTTCGGCCCGCGCACCGACCGTCCTGACGTCCCCACCGCGGTAGCGAGTCCCGTTCCTTTAGGAGAGAGCAGCAATGAGTACCACGCCACGCGTCGTGATCATCGGAGCCGGAATCGTCGGGGCGAACCTGGCCGACGAGCTGACCGCACGCGGTTGGAACCGCGTCACCGTCCTCGATCAGGGACCGTTGCCGCTGACCGGTGGTTCGACCTCGCACGCGCCTGGGCTGGTCTACCAGACCGCTGCGTCCAAGACGATGACAGAGTTCGCCGCCTATACCGTCGAGAAGCTGCTGAGTCTCGGCAGCGGCGACTCGTGGTGCTTCAACCAGGTCGGGGGCCTGGAAGTCGCCACGACCCCGGAGCGGCTCGCCGACCTGCACCGCAAGCAGGGCTGGGCTGCCTCCTGGGGTGTCCCGGGTGAGGTCGTCGGGCCGGAGGAGTGTGCCCGGCTGCACCCGCTCCTCGACCCCGACCAGGTCCTGGGCGGCTTCCACACTCCGACCGACGGGCTGGCCAAGGCCTCCCGTGCGGTCGCCGTGCTCGCCCGCCGTGCCGAGTCCCGCGGAGCGGAGTTCCACGGCTCGACCCGTGTTACGGGGATCAGCCACAGCGGGGGCCGGGTCACCGGCGTGCGGACCGACAGCGGAGAGGTCCCCGCCGACATCGTCGTGTCGTGCGCCGGGTTCTGGGGCCAGGTCGTGGGCGACATGGTCGGCATGCGGGTTCCGCTGCTACCGCTGGCTCACCAGTACGTGCGCACCGGACAGGTGGCCGAACTCGTCGGCCGCAACGACGACCGGGTCGAGGCCGGACTCCCGATCCTGCGCCATCAGGACCAGGACCTGTACTACCGGGAGCACAACGACTGTGTGGGGATCGGCAGTTACGCGCACCGGCCGATGCCGGTGCACGTCTCCGCCCTGCCCGAGGACGGGAACGGCACCACCGAAAGGACCATGCCCTCGAAGCTGCCGTTCACGGAGGAGGACTTCGCCCCGTCCTGGGAGCAGAGCCGACTGCTCCTTCCCTCCCTGCGGCAGGCCAAGGTCGAGGCCGGTTTCAACGGGGTCATGTCCTTCACCCCCGACGGGGGTCCGCTGATCGGCGAGTCCCCCGACGTGTCCGGCTTCTGGATCGCCGAGGCGGTCTGGGTGACGCACTCCGCGGGGGTGGCCCGCTCGGTCGCCCAGTTGCTCGTCGACGGGCGCAGCGAGATCGAGCTGCACGGCTGCAACGTGCACCGCTTCGACGAGATCGAGACCACCGAGCACCACGTCAACGAGACCTCGAAGCAGAACTTCGTGGAGGTCTACGACGTGCGGCACCCGCTGCAGCCCAAGGACTCTCCGCGCGACCTGCGCGTGAGCCCGTTCCACGCGCGGCAGAAGGAGCTGGGAGCGTTCTTCCTCGAGGCCCACGGCTGGGAGCGCCCGCACTGGTACGAGGCCAACGCACCTCTCCTCAAGGAGCTGCCACCCGAGTGGCAGCCGCCGGCCCGGGACGACTGGTCAGCCATGTACCACTCGCCGATCGCCGCCGTGGAGGCGTGGAAGACCCGCACCGCGGTCGCGATGTACGACATGACGCCACTCAAGCGCATCGAAGTGAGCGGCCCCGGTGCGGTGGCATTCCTGGAACGGCTGACCACCGGCAAGATGGACAAGTCCGTGGGGGCGGTCACCTACACCCTCGCGCTGGATGACGCCGGCGGCATCCGCAGTGACCTCACCGTCGCCCGCCTCGCTCGGGACCTGTTCCAGGTCGGCGCCAACGGCAATCTCGATCTGGACTACTTCCGCCGCCAGGCCCCGAGCGACCACAGCGTCCAGATCCGTGACATCACCGGCGGCACCTGCTGCGTGGGAGTGTGGGGCCCGCTGGCCCGTGACCTGGTCCAGCCGCTGAGCCATGAGGACTTCTCCCACGAGAGCCTGAAGTTCTTCCGCTGCATGCCCGCACATATCGCGGGCGTCCCGGTCACCGCGATGCGTCTGTCCTACGTGGGCGAACTCGGCTGGGAGATCTACACCAGTGCCGAGTACGGCCAGAAGCTGTGGGACGTGCTGTGGGAGGCCGGCCGCGAACTGGGGGTGGTCGCCGCCGGGCGTGCCGCGTTCAACAGCCTGCGGCTGGAGAAGGGGTACCGCGCCTGGGGGTCGGACATGACCACCGAGCACAACCCCTACGAGGCCGGTGTCGCGTTCGCCGTACGCCCGCAGAAGGGCGAGTTCATCGGCCGGGACGCGCTCACCGGCCTCGGAAACGACACCGTCACCCGCCGTCTGACCTGTCTGACCATCGACGACGGCCGCAGTGTCGTACTGGGCCACGAACCGGTGTTCCTCGACGGCCGGGCGGCCGGGTACGTCACATCCGCCGCATTCGGCCACACGATCGGCAAGCCGATCGCCTACGCCTGGCTGCCCGCCGAGGCCACGGTCGGGACCGCGGTCGACATCCAGTACTTCGACCGCACAATACGCGCCACCGTCACCGCCGAGCCTCTGGTCGACCCTGAGATGACTCGCATCCGCCGCTGAGCGGTGCGGACGCGGGCCCGCGCACCGCGCCCCTCACACCCCTCGGTGCTGCCGTGCACGGCAGCACCGAGGCCGGATGCACGCCACCGGGAACGAGGGGAACGGACCGCGGGTGGCAGGCATATGAGTGTGCCGACCCCGTCGACCGGGACCGGCACACTCGTGTCACCGACGGACCTCATCCGCCGCGCGTACAGCTGCGACGCGTCGCCGTAGCTGTCCTCCCGCCCTACCGGCTGTGCCACCGTGCTCCGGCCCTGCCGGCGAGGCACCCGGCGGTGCGGTTCCTCACACCGGTTCCACCACGCTGACGTGCAGCTGGATGGAGCCGTCAACCACGGAGACCTCATACGTGCGCACGGGCCTCTTGGCCGGCGGACATGTGGGGCGCCCGGTACGCAGATCGAAGAAGGCTTCGTGCAGCGGGCACTCGACGAAGCAGCCCTCCAGAAACCCGTCGGAGAGCGAGGCGTCCTGGTGGGTGCAGGTGTCGTCGATCGCGTACAGCGTGCCGTCGGCGTTGAACACCGCGACAGGAGCCGGCACCCCTTCCGTGATGCGCACGGATTCACCGGGGGGCAGGTCCTCGAGTCGACACACCGTGATCATGGAAACCTCCGGGTTCGGTTGCCCGACAGGGGAAGAGGAAAGGCGGAGCGGCGGCAGTCGGCTGCCCGACGGGACAGGGGCCGGAAAGCCATGGGGGCACAAGGGGCGCGTCATTGGGAGTTGGGACACCGAAAGCACTCTGTTCCGTAATACGCAATCGCTTTCGTATCGCGCAACAGAATCCCGGGGGGCTCCGGGCGTTGTCAAGTCGCAATGGACCAGGAGTGCCGACGCGTCGCGAGAGGCCGTCACCTCCCGCCGCACGGCTGTCACGGCCGATCGCCTGCCCGCGAGGGGAGGACGCGGCAAGGGCTCGCTTCCAAGCCGTGGGGCGGCCGCTGCGGGCGCAGTGTCCACATCCCGGGAAACACCCCGGGCTCCCCGGATTCTCTTGACAGCCGACTCACCCCTGTCGCACCGTCTCTCAAGACGCAACATGATGCGCGATACAGAACACCGAGCGCCTTCCGCGCCCGGGAGCGCATCCGCGTTCCTGGCCGTGCCCGCGGCCTGCGTCATCAGCTCAAGCGGCCCGTACGACCGCTTCGCAGCGTGCCGTTGCGAAGCGGTACTTCTCCGTGCATCTCGCTCCACTCGGCCCAGCACCACGCGGATGGACGAGACGCCACTTCTGTCCCGCACTGCTTCCGGCGAGAACACAGCTCCCGCCCGCTAAGGAGCCCGACAGTTGTCACACGAAGTCCGCGCAGTCCCCGCCCGGGGCACTCCCCGGTACCGCTTCGTACGCGTAACGCCATCCGGTCGATGACCCCCACCGACGGCACCGCAGATCATCCCTCACCTTTGCCCGCCACCGCCGTGTGCGTCTGACGACTTGACGAAAGCTGGCACGATGACCTCCACCGATCTTCCTCCCAGCCTGATCCCCACGCTGTCCGGCGATCACTACACAGACCCCGCGTACTTCGCCCGGGAGCAGCAGCACCTCTTCGAACGCATGTGGTTCTGCGGCGTCCGCACCGACGAACTGGACAAGCCAGGCCGCTTCCGCACCATCGAGGTCGGCCGGGAGAGCGTACTCGTCACCCGGGCACGCGACGGCTCCGTCCGCGCCTTCCTCAACATCTGCCGACACCGCGGAGCACAGCTGTGCACCCAGGAATCCGGGGAGGTCAGGCGCAGCTTCCAGTGCCCGTACCACGCCTGGACCTACGGGCTGGACGGCAAACTCGTCGCTGCCCCGAATCTGACCTCGATGCCCGACATCGACCGCACCGCCTACGGCCTGATCAACGTCCATGTCCGGGAATGGCTCGGCCACGTATGGGTGTGCCTCGCCGATGAACCGCCCTCCTTCGAGGACGACGTCATCGGCGCCGTGACCGACCGCCTCGGGGACGCGGAAGCGATCGACCACTACGGCATCGAACAGCTCCGGGTGGGCCGCAGGATCACCTACGACGTCAAGGCCAACTGGAAGCTGATCATCGAGAACTTCATGGAGTGCTACCACTGCGCCACCATCCACCCCGAACTCACCGAAGTCCTACCGGAGTTCGCCGATGGCCTCGCGGCCCAGTACTACGTCGGCCACGGAGCCGAGTTCTCCGAAGAGGCCAAGGGCTTCACCATCGACGGCTCCGAAGGGCTGGACCGGATCCCCACGGTCACCGAGGACCAGGACCGCCGCTACTACGCCATCACCGTCCGCCCCCAGGTCTTCATCAACCTTGTACCCGACCACGTGATCTTCCACCGCATGTACCCCATGGCGCACGACCGCACCATCGTGGAATGCGATTGGCTCTACCTCCCCGACGTCGTGGAGAGCGGAAAGGACGTAGAGCACTCCGTGGAGCTCTTCCACCGCGTCAATCAACAGGACTTCGACGCCTGCGAACGCACACAGCCCGGCATGTCCTCACGGGCCTACGCAGCAGGCGGTGTCCTCGTCCCCAGCGAACACCACATCGGCGCATTCCACACCTGGCTCCAGGACAGGCTGGCCAAGGAAGAAGCCAACACCTGATCCGCCACGGCCTGCGTGCCGGCCGTCCTGCCCCCACGAGGAGGGCGAACGGCCGGCAGGCCCTCTCGCCGTGCCGGGCGGCGCCGCCCGGCACGGCACGACGGGCCCGCACGAGTGGGGCCGAGCCGCGGCCGGGCTCGCTCGCGGCCGTCTCAGATGGCGGCGCGCACTGCCTTCTCGAAACCTTCGACGTGGCGGCTGGCGAGTTCGTCCGCCTGGTCGGGCTGACCGTCGATGATGGCCCGCAGCAGCGGCCGGTGTTCCTCGACATGACCGATCACGCCGCCTGGCAGCCGGTCGAGGAAGAGGCACCAGATGCGCGTGGCCAGGTTGTCGTGACGGACGAGAGTGTCCTCCAGATACGGATTGTGCGTGGCTGCGTAGATCGCGCGGTGCACCTGCAGGTCCAGCCGCATCAGCTCATCGGCCTGGTAGCGGCCGGAGCGAACCTTCTCCAGTTCCTGCAGCAGCTCCGTCAGGGCCACCCGGTCCTGGTCGGTGGCGCGCCGTGCGGCCTGGGCGGCTGCCATCGGCTCCAGCCGCAGGCGCACCTCGGAGATGTGGGCGAGGTCGGTGATGTTGACCTCGGTGGCGAAGGTGCCGCGCCGGGGGTAGGTCGCGATGAGTCGCTCGTACTGCAACCGCTTGAGCGCTTCACGTACCGGCGTGCGTCCGACACCGAGGTCCTGCGCCAGGCGGTCCTCGTTGATCGGCTCTCCCGGCCGGATATCGAGCATGACAAGGCTGTCCCGGATGGCGCGGTACGCGCGCTCGGCAAGCGACAGCTCCTCGTTCTCGGACATCGTCAACACGTACTGCCCCACACTCCCTTGACGTGGCTCAGGAACGCTCATAGTTTACTGCACAGCTAATATATCAGTCGTCCTTTAGTCGGCTTGAGGATGGTGCCCAGTTGTCCGCGAACTCCTCGATCACGCCCCCGCTCGCTGCCTCCCTCGGTGAGCTCGACCCCGACATCGCTACCGCAGTGGGCGCCGAGCTCCGTCGTCAGCAGTCCACGCTGGAGATGATCGCCTCGGAGAACTTCGCTCCGGCCGCCGTGATGGAGGCCCAGGGCTCGGTCCTCACCAACAAGTACGCGGAGGGCTACCCGGGCCGGCGGTACTACGGCGGCTGCGAGCACGTCGACGTCGTCGAACGGCTCGCCGTCGACCGGGTAAAGGCCCTCTTCGGCGCCGAGGCGGCCAACGTCCAGCCGCACTCCGGGGCGCAGGCCAACGCCGCAGCGATGGCCGCGCTGCTGGAGCCCGGGGACACGATCCTCGGCCTCGACCTCGCGCACGGCGGGCACCTCACCCACGGCATGCGCCTGAACTTCTCGGGCCGCCTCTACAACGTGGTGCCGTACCACGTCCGCAAGTCCGATATGCGGATCGATATGGACGAGGTCGAGCAGCTCGCCCTCGCCCACCGGCCCAAGATGATCGTCGCCGGCTGGTCCGCATACCCGCAGCAGCTGGACTTCGGGGCCTTCCGCCGGATCGCAGCCGAGGTCGGCGCGTACCTCCTGGTCGACATGGCGCACTTCGCCGGCCTGGTCGCCGCCGGGCTGCACCCCAGCCCGGTGCCGCACGCGGACGTCGTCACCACCACCACGCACAAGACCCTCGGCGGTCCGCGCGGTGGCGTGATCCTGTCCAAGAAGGAGTACGCGAAGAAGATCAACTCGGCGGTCTTCCCCGGCCAGCAGGGCGGCCCGCTGGAACACGTCATCGCCGCGAAGGCCGTGGCATTCAAGATCGCGGCTTCGGAAGACTTCCGCGAGCGCCAGCAGCGCACCCTCGCCGGAGCACGAGCACTCGCCGGCCGGCTGCTGGCCGACGATGTCTCCGAGTCGGGCGCGACCGTCCTGACCGGCGGCACCGATGTCCACCTCGTCCTGGTCGACCTGCGCAACTCACGCCTGGACGGGCAGCAGGCCGAGGACCGGCTGCACAGCATCGGCATCACCGTCAACCGCAACGCGGTGCCCTTCGACCCCCGGCCCCCGATGGTCTCCTCCGGCCTGCGCATCGGCACACCCGCGCTGGCCACCCGCGGCTTCGGTGTCGGCGAGTTCCGGGAAGTCGCCGACATCATCGCGCGGACGCTGACCGCCGAGGAACTGGACGAGGCCGAGGCCGCACTGCTCCGCGACCGGGTCACCAAACTCGCCGAAGCGTTCCCCCTCTACCCCCAGCTGACGAAGGAGACGGCATGACAGCGCCTGAGGCGAACCCGGCTGCCCGGCTCCCCGAACACCCGGACTTCCTCTGGCGGAACCCGGACCCGAAGCACAGCTACGACGTCGTCATCGTCGGGGGCGGCGGGCACGGCCTGACCACCGCCTACTACCTCGCCAAGGAACACGGCATCACCAATATCGCCGTCCTGGAGAAGGGGTGGCTGGCCGGCGGGAACATGGCCCGCAACACCACCATCATCCGCTCCAACTACCTGTGGGACGAGAGCGCAGCCCTCTACGAGAAGGCCCTGAAACTGTGGGAGACCTGGCCGGAGGAGCTCGACTACGACTTCCTCTTCAGCCAGCGAGGAGTGCTCAACCTCGCGCACACCCTTCAGGACGTCCGCGAGAGCAGGCGCAGGGTCAACGCCAACTGGCTCAACGGCGTCGACTCCCAGTGGCTGGAGCCGGAAGAGGTCGCCAAGGTCTGCCCCATCCTCAACGTCTCCTCCGACACCCGCTATCCGGTCCTCGGCGCGACGTACCAGCCGCGTGCCGGTATCGCCAAGCACGACCATGTCGCCTGGGCGCTGGCCCGCCGCTGCGACCAGATGGGCGTCGATCTCATCCAGGGCTGCGAGGTGACCGGGTTCGTCAAGGACGGCGATCGCGTCGTGGGCGTCGAGACCGATCGCGGACGCATCAACGCCGGCCGGATCGGGCTCGCGGCCGCGGGACACAGCAGCGTCCTGGCCGAGATGGCAGGCTTCCGGCTGCCGATCCAGTCCCACCCTTTGCAAGCGCTCGTCTCCGAACTGCACGAGCCGGTCCACCCGACCGTGGTGATGTCCAACCACGTGCACGTCTACGTCTCCCAGGCACACAAGGGCGAACTGGTGATGGGCGCGGGCGTGGACCAGTACACCGGGTACGGGCAGCGCGGATCCTTCCACGTCATCGAGCACCAGATGGCCGCCGCCGTCGAGCTGTTCCCGGTCTTCGCCCGGGCCCACGTGCTGCGCACCTGGGGCGGCGTCGTCGACGTCACTCCGGACGCGTCCCCGGTGATCGGCCCGGCTCCGCTGGAGAACCTCTTCGTCACCTGCGGCTGGGGCACCGGTGGCTTCAAGGCCACCCCGGCAGCCGGCTACACCTTCGCCCACACTATCGCCACCGGCGCACCACACCCGCTCAACGCCCCCTACGGGCTCGACCGGTTCACCACCGGGGCCCTGATCGACGAGCACGGCGCCGCCGCCGTCGCCCACTGAGAGGAGCTCGCCGATGCTGCAAATCCCCTGCCCATGGTGCGGCCCGCGGGACGAGACCGAATTCCACTGCGGCGGCCAGGCCCACGTGCCCTACCCCGCGGCCCCCGGTGAACTGAACGACCATGAGTGGGGCGAGTACGTCTTCTACCGCGACAACCCCAAGGGCACCCGCGCCGAGCGCTGGATGCACAGCGGCGGCTGCCGACGCTGGTTCAACGTACTGCGGGACACGGTCAGTTACCAGGTCCTGGCCGCCTACCGCGCGGACGAGCCCCGCCCCGCCATCAACCCGTCCCGCGAAGAAGCCGGAGCGCCCCGATGACAGCTCAGACAGGCCGGAGCGAACCCCCCGAGCAGGCGTACCGGTTGCCGCGCGGCGGCCGCATCGCCCGCGGGCGCCTCCTGCGCTTCACGATCGACGGCCGCGAGCTGACCGGCCACCCCGGTGACACCCTCGCCTCCGCCATGCTGGCCAACGGGCTGCTGGAGAGCGCGCCTTCGCTCTACCGCGGCCGTCCGCGCGGCATCGTATCCGCAGGTGTCGAGGAGCCCAACGCCCTGGTGCGGCTGCCCCTGGCGGGCTGCGCCGAATCGATGCTTCCGGCGACCACCGTCGAGCTGTTCGACGGTCTGTCCGCGCAGACGCTCTCCGGCATGGGCCGGCTCGACCCCACTCCGGACCCGGCGGTCTACGACAAGAAGTTCGTCCACACCGATGTCCTCGTCGTCGGTGCCGGTCCTGCCGGGCTGGCCGCCGCCGACGCCGCGGCCCGGTCCGGGGCGCGAGTGATGCTCATCGACGATCAGCCGGAGCCGGGAGGTTCGCTGCTGTCCACGTCCGGCGAGACAGTGGACGGCATACCGGTGGCCGACTGGATCGCACAGGTGACCACCCGCCTGGAGGACGCCCGCGAGGCCGTACTCCTGCGCCGCACCACCGCCTTCGGCTCCTACGACGACAACTACGTACTCGCCGTGGAGAAGCGCACCGACCACCTCGGTGACGAGGCGCCGACAGGCATCTCGCGGCAGCGGGTGTGGCACATCCGCGCCCGCCGCGTCGTCCTGGCCACCGGTGCACACGAGCGCCCGCTGGTGTTCTCCGGCAACGACCGCCCCGGCATCATGCTCGCCTCGGCTGTGCGGACCTACGTCAACAGGTACGCGGTGGCCCCCGGTTCGCGGGTCGTGGTGGCCACCACCAACGACAGCGCTTACGACACCGTGGCCGACCTGCACGCGCACGGCATCGAGGTCCGCGCCGTCGTGGACTCCCGGCCCGAACTGTCCGAGCGGGCCGGCGAGATCGCCGAGGCGACGGGACTGCGCATACTGACCGGCAGCGCCGTCGTCCGGAGCGAGGGGGACGGAAGGATCACCGGTTGCGCCATCGCCGCGCTCGACGAGGAGGCCGTGCCCACGGACGCGGAGGAGTCCCTCGGCTGCGATCTGCTGGCCGTCTCCGGTGGCTGGAGCCCGGTCGTTCACCTGCACAGCCAGCGTCAGGGCAGGCTGCGCTGGGACGAGGCGAAAGCGGCCTTCGTACCCGACGGAACAGTGCGCGACCAGCAGGTCGCCGGTGCGGCAGGCGGAACCTTCGGCCTCGGCGGCTGCCTGGCCGAGGGCGCCGCGGCCGGCAGTGCGGCGGCGGCCGCGGCCGGCTTCGCCACTCGCGACGAACCCGCACCGCAGGCCGGAACGGAGCACGGCCCCGACAGCGTACGCCCGCTGTGGCTGGTCCCCGGCCCCGGGGAACCGCACACCTGGGACACCCACTTCGTCGATCTGCAGCGCGACGCGACCGTCGCCGACGTGTGGCGGGCCACGGGCGCCGGGATGCGCGGCGTCGAGCACGTCAAGCGCTACACGTCCATCGGTACGGCCAACGACCAGGGAAAGACCTCCGGCGTCAACGCGATCGGCGTGATCGCCGCCGCCCTGGCCGGCAGCGACGGGCCGGCCTCCCCCGGAGAGCTCGGCACTACCGCGCCCCCTACACGCCGGTGAGCTTCGCCGCCTTGGCCGGGCGCGAGCGGGGCGAGCTGTTCGACCCGGCGCGGCTGACGTCCATCCACCCCTGGCACGTGGCGCAGGGCGCCGAGTTCGAGGACGTCGGCCAGTGGAAGCGCCCGTGGTACTTCCCGCTCCCCGGCGAGGACATCGACACCGCCGTCGCCCGCGAGTGCCGGGCGGTGCGCGAAGGCGTGGGCATGATGGACGCCACCACCCTCGGCAAGATCGAGATCTGGGGCACGGACGCCGGTGAGTTCCTCAACCGGATCTACACCAACGGCTTCAAGAAGCTCAAGCCCGGCATGGGCCGGTACGGCGTGATGTGCAAGCCCGACGGGATGATCTTCGACGACGGCGTCACGCTCCGGCTGGAGGAGAACCGCTATTTCATGACCACCACCACCGGCGGGGCGGCGGGTGTCCTCGACTGGCTGGAGGAGTGGCTGCAGACCGAGTGGCCCGAACTGGACGTGTACTGCACCTCCGTGACCGAGCAGTGGGCCACCATCGCCGTCGCCGGGCCCCGCGCGCGGGACGTGGTGGCGCCACTGCTGCCCGAACTCGACCTGTCGGCCGAGGCGTTCCCGTTCATGGCGTTCCGCGAGACGACCCTGGCGAACGGGATCCCCGCCCGCGTGTGCCGCATCTCCTTCTCGGGCGAGCTGGCGTACGAGATCAACGTCGCGTCCTGGTACGGCCTCGCCGTCTGGGAGCAGGTCCACGAGGCGGGGCAGCCGTACGGCATCACCCCCTACGGCACCGAGACGATGCACGTCCTGCGGGCGGAGAAGGGCTACATCATCGTCGGCCAGGACACCGACGGCACAGTGACGCCGCACGACGCGGGCATGTCGTGGGCGGTCTCCAAGCTGAAGGACTTCGTCGGCAAGCGGTCCTTCTCCCGGCCCGACACCGCCCGCACCGACCGCAAGCACCTCGTCGGGCTGCTGCCCGCGGACAGAACCACCCGGCTGCCCGAGGGCGCGCAGCTCGTCGCCCAGGGCGTGCCCATCACCCCCGAGGCCGGGCCGGTGCCGATGCTCGGTCACGTCACCTCCAGCTACCACAGCCCGGCTCTGGGGCGGCCCTTCGCACTCGGGCTGGTGACGGGCGGGCGTGACCGCATCGGCGACACCGTGCTCGCGCCGGTGGGCGAGGAACTGGTGCCCGTCACCGTCGCCGAACCCGTGCTCTACGACCCCGAAGGGACCAAGCGAGATGGCTGAGCCGACCGGCACCGGGCCGCTGACGTTGCGCCGCAGCCCTCTGGAACACCTCAAGGACACGATGCGGGCGGCCTCCGTCAGCGGCGCCCGTGGGGTCTCCCTGACCGAATGGCCGTTCCTCACCATGGTCGACGTGCGCGTCGCCCCGGGTTCCGCGGCGGCGGTCCGGATCGAACAGGCTCTTGGCACGCCACTTCCCCTGCGCTGCGGCGACACCACCGCGTCCGGCCCGCACGCGGTGATGTGGCTCGGTCCCGACGAGTGGCTCGTCCTGTCCCAGGAGGACGGCGCAGAACTCACCCACAGGCTGCACGAGGCGCTTGGCGGGGATGCGGGATCCGTCGTCGACGTCTCGGCGAACCGCACCACGCTGGAGCTGCGGGGACCAGCCGCCCGGGACGTGCTGGAGAAGGGCTGCCCACTGGATCTGCATCCCCGGTCCTTCGGCCCCGGTCAGGCGGTATCGACCACCGTGGGTCCCGTCCCGGTAGTGCTGTGGCAGGTCGACGGCGCCCCGGCGTACCGGCTGCTGCCGCGGGCCTCGTTCGCCGACTATCTGGCGCGCTGGCTGCTCGACGCGATGCGCGAGTACGGCCACGAGGCCGAGGCGCCCCTGAGGTCCTGAGTCTGCGCGAGGCGGTGCGGGCCTGCGTGGAGCACCGGTTCCCCGAGACGTGTGTTCCAGGCGGCCTGCGGACCCGTCTCGCACGGCCGCACAGCGGCTCGCTGCGGCGCTTCTGCCGCGAGCCGGGCGCAAGGCGCGTGGACCGGACCCGAAGACCACCTGCGAGGAGCCCCGCGGCCAAAAGGCGAGAGCCGATCGGCGCATCCATCCCGCCACTCGGTCACAAGGCAGAATGAGGCAGGCCAGACCATGAGCAGCAGCATCGAGGACCCGAGCGACGACCTGTCCGTCACGTCACCCAAGACCTGGGCGGCCGGCGTTCCCGCCGTGACGCACGCGTTGGGGTACTCGCTCGGCCAGACGTCGGTGCGGCGCACCGCGTTGACCCTGCTGAACATCAACCAGGCCGAAGGCATCGACTGCCCCGGCTGCGCCTGGCCCGACGGGGCACCGGGCAAGCGCCACACGAACGAGTACTGCGAGAACGGCGCCAAGCACATCAACGACGAGGCCACCTCACGGCGGGTCACCCGGGACTTCTTCCGTGAGCACTCGATCGCCGAGCTGGACGGGAGGTCCGACTACTGGCTCAACCAGCAGGGCCGACTGACCGAGCCGATGGTCAAGCGGTCCGGCGCGACCCACTACGAGCCGATCGGCTGGGACGAGGCGCTCAGCCTGCTCGCCGCCGAACTCGTCGGGCTGGACTCCCCCGACGAAGCCCTGTTCTACGTCTCCGGCCGGCTGAGCAACGAGGCGGCCTTCCTCCTCCAGCTCTTCGCCCGCGCGTTCGGCACCAACAATCTGCCCGACTGCTCCAACATGTGCCACGAGTCGAGCGGGTTCGCGATGAGGGAAGCACTGGGCACCGGCAAGGGCAGTGTTTCCCTGGACGACGACATCCACCACGCCGACCTGGTCTTCGTGGTCGGCCAGAACCCGGGCACCAACCACCCGCGGATGTTGTCCGCGCTCGAGGAGACCAAGCGCAACGGCGGTCAGGTCGTGGCGGTCAACACGCTGCCCGAGGCCGGGCTGATGCGCTTCAAGAACCCGCAGAAGGCACGCGGCGTGATCGGCCGGGGTGCCGCTGTCGCCGACCAGTTCGTGCACATCCGGGCGGGCGGCGACCTCGCCCTGTTCCAGGCCCTGAACCGGATGCTGCTGGAGGCCGAGGACGGCGCGCCCGGCACGGTCCTCGACCACGACTTCATCCGGAACCACACGACCGGCTTCACCGATTTCGCCGAGCACGCGCGCACGGTTGCCTGGGAGGACCTCCTTGAGGCGACCGGGTTGCCGCGGGAGGAGATCGAGGCCGTCTTCGACCGGGTCCTGGAAAGCAAGAAGATCATCGTCTGCTGGGCCATGGGCCTGACCCAGCACAAGCACGGGGTGCCGACCATCCGCGAGGTCATCAACTTCCTGATGATGCGCGGCAACCTGGGCAGGCCCGGCACCGGCGCCTGCCCGGTGCGTGGCCACAGCAACGTCCAGGGCGACCGGACCATCGGCGTGTGGGAGCAGATGCCGCAGGAGTTCCTGGACGCCCTGGAACGCGAGTTCGGCTTCACTCCGCCCACCCCTCACGGCCTGGACGCGGTGAACGGCATCCGGGCCATGTACGAGGGACGCGCCAAGGTCTTCCTCGGCGTCGCGGGCAACTTCGTACGGGCCACGCCGGACAGCGCGGTCACGGAGGAGGCCATGCGGAAGTGCCGCCTCACCGCGCACATCTCCACCAAACTCAACCGTTCCCACACCGTGTGCGGCGACACCGCGCTGATCCTGCCCACGCTGGGTCGCAGCGACCGAGACTTCCAGGCCACGGGCGAACAGTTCGTCACCGTCGAGGACTCGATGAGCGAAGTCCACGCTTCCCGGGGGAAGCTGCCGCCCGCCTCCCCGGACCTGCTGAGTGAGGTGGCGATCATCAGCCGGACGGCCCGCAAGACCCTCGGCTCGGTACCGCCCCTTCCCTGGGAGGACTTCGAGAATGACTACAGCACTGTCCGCGACCGGATCTCCCGTGTCGTGCCGGGCTTCGAAGACTTCAACGCCCGGCTGGCGCAGACCGGCGGCTTCGTGCTGCCCAACCCGGTGAACCAGGGCGTCTTCCCCACCTCCAGCGGCAAGGCCGTCTTCACCCTCAACGAGTTCACGATGCCGCACGTTCCCGAAGGACACCTGCTGCTGCAGACCCTGCGCTCACACGACCAGTGGAACACCATCTGGTACGCCCCGAACGACCGCTACCGCGGCGTCCACAACGCCCGCCGCGTCGTCCTCGTCAATCCCGCCGACCTGAAGGACCTCGGCGTAGCCGACCGGGACGAGGTGGACCTGGTGAGCATCTGGCACGACGGGACGGGGCGCCGGGCGGAGAACTTCCGGGTCGTCGGCTATCCCACCAGCCCCGGCTCCGCCGCGTCCTACTACCCGGAGACCAACGTCCTGGTGCCGCTGGACAGCGTGGCCGACTTCAGCAACTGCCCCACGTCCAAGGGCATCGTGGTCCGCCTGGAGCCGGCTCGCAACGTCACCCCGGGTGCGGTCTGAGGACAGGTCGAGGGCCGACTCGCCGGAAGCTGCCAGGGGGACATGCTCGGCGCATCGTCGATCTCCTTCCGCCAGTTGGGGCCCGCACCGTCGGACCTCCTGTGGGCTCACTGCCGCACAGCACGCAGCTCGTCCAGTAGCAGCCGCAGTCCGAACTCGAAGTGCTCCGTGAAGTCCGTACTGGTGAGCACCGGCAGGGTGGCCGGGAGGTGTGGATAGGCCGCTGCCACCACCGCCTCGTGCAGACCCCCAGCATCGGCGGACTCTTCGTTCTCCGGTCGGAGGGCGGCCTGTTCCTCCAGCGTGTGGCCGACGGTGTCGGGCTGACCGCCGCCGACTCGGAGGCGACGCGGGTGTACGAACTGCTCCACCCGGGGCGCTTCGTGCTGCTCAGTCTGACCGGGGACCCCGTCCTCGAGGAGCCCGTCGACGCAGGCTGGGGCTCGCGGGTCGAAGGAGTCACCGTCGACAAGTACGACGAGCGTGCGGACCTCGACGGGGTGACCGAGGTTCTCGTACGCCCCGACGGTCATGTCGCGTGGGCCACTCGTACCACCGACGGCGGCGCGCGCATCGACGACCGGGTCCGTGCGCTGACCGCCTGGGCGGGTACGGCCTCCTGAGAGGAACGGAATCATGCCTGTGAACCGCGTCGATCCACCGTCCGTGCACAACCCGTCCGACCAGATCACCCAGGTCGTCACCGTCGACTGAACACGACTTGCGCATCTCTCCGGACAGGTCGCCTGGGATGCGGAAGGACGGCCCGTGGGGCCCGGCGACCATGAGGCCCAGGCCGCACAGATCGCCCGCAACCTCGACGCCGCACTCACCGCGGTCGGCGCCACCCGCAACGACATCATCGAAGAGACCGTCTACGTCGTCGACTACACCCCGAAGCTGCTACCCGCGATCTTCGGGCCGCTGCGGGCCGGTGTCTCGCAAGCGCCTGCAAGCACGCTGGTGGGCGTGCCCGCACTCTTCGCACCGGAATACCTCCTCGAGGTCCAGGTGGTCGCCGCGCTCCCCGGCGGAGGGAGCCATGCCGAGCCATACCGACCGACAACACCGCAGTGAGCGAGCGTGCCGGGGCACCCGAACCCGGCGGGAGCCGCAGGACACCCACCTGGAGTGACGACCAATGTCTCGAAGCCGCGCTCACCCGCCGTGCCTGGGAGGACCCAGGCTTCGCCGAGCGACTGGAGCGCGAGCCCCTGGAGGCCCTGGCGTCGATGGGAGCGCACGTCGCCCCCGCGTCAAGGTGCAGGTCAGGCTGCAGAAACGCGACACGCCGTACTACGTCGTCCCACCCGCGAAGCGGCCGGACCAGCCCGACCGCCGTGAGGACTCACCGCAATTCTCGCCGGGTACGCCGACGCGTGGTCCCTCCGACGTCGTCCTTGGCGGCGCGTTTGACAGCCCAATCAGTGAGTGGTTTATTACTCACATGCCGAAGCCCAGCTCACAACGACAGCTCTCGACCGCCGACGAGCGGCGGAGGACGGTCCTCCAGACCGCGGTCAGCGCGTTCGCGGACCGGGGCTACTTCGGCACGAGGACCACGGACGTGGCGCAGCGGGCCGGTATCTCGCAGGCGTACATCTACCGGCTCTTCCCCGACAAGGAGGCGCTGTTCGTGGCGGTGGTGGAGCACTGCTTCGGGCGGGTCCGCGAGAGCCTGGGCGACGGGGCCGCCGCGGCGAAGGGGAGTTCCGCGCAGGAGATCCTGGACGCGATGGGGAACGCGTACGCCGAACTCATCTCGGACCGCGACCTGCTGCTGCTCCAGCTCCACGCGCAGTGCGCGGCAGCCGCCGAGCCGGCCGTCCGCGAGGTGGTGCGCAGCGGATACGCGCGTCTGGTCGAGTACGTACGGGGGGCCTCCGGCGCACCGGAGGCCGACGTTCAGCGGTTCTTCGCCGTGGGCATGCTGTGCCATCTCGTGGTCGCCCTCGGCACCCACGAGATGGATGCCCCGTGGGCCCGGACGCTGTCCGACGGGCTTCGGCACTACTGAGACCCGGAGCCGATCGTCACAGGGAGGGGGTGATCTCATGCACCGCACCGTCGCGGCCCGTTGGGCCGCACTCGTGCCGCTGGCCGTTCTGGACGCGGCACTGTTCGCGCTGTGGCGCTGAGCACCGTGCCGCGATCTCCGCGGCTCTTTCTTTGGCCGCGAGAGTGAGTGGTTAACCACACATAGAGCGAGAACGAGACCAAGGAGTACCGACATGCCACCCATCACCACCGCCACACCCGCTTCGGGCGCGGAACGGCTCATCTGGCAGGCCACGCTGACCGTCCTGCTGCTCGCGCCGGCCTTCATGGTCACGCTCTGGAACTGACCATCGACGGCTCGTTCCCGCGAAGGGAGGGCGGCCATGGCCCTCACCACGGCACAGCCTGTCCCGACGCGGCAGGCACCACCAACGCGCGCGGCCCGCGCCGCCCTACGGGCCTCGGCCACGCTGACCCTCATGGCCGCGGCGATCATCGCGCCCGGTCTGCCCGCGATGGGCGAGGAGTTCGCCGAAACACCCGGCGGGGGGCTCCTCGTCCACTTCGTGGTGACCATCACCTCGCTCGGCGTCGCGGTGGGCGGGATCATGACCGCGGTCAGCTCGACCATCACCGACTGGTTCGAGGGGGCGCGACAGGCCTCGTTCCTCGGGTGGCAGCAGACGTTTGCGAGCCTGGGCGGGGTCGTCTTCCTGCCGCTGGGCGGGATCCTGGCCGGGGTCGACTGGCGTGCGCCGTTCTGGCTGTACGCCGTATCGGCCGCCGTCGCGGTCCTGGCGTTCACCGCTCTTCCTCGAACAGTTCCTCTCGCCACTGGCCCTCCAACCCCTCATCGACGCGGCCGGACTCGCGGGCACGTTCACGTGGGCGGGAGGGGCGATGGCGGCCGGGGCGCCCCTGGTCGGGCTCGTGACCGGCCAAGCCCGCATACCCGCGTGCCCGCGGCAGGGCCCACCACACACCGACCACGCCCATCACAGAAATGAACTCCGAAAAGGGAGCACCCTGATGATCCACCACTGTGTCCGCTTCACCATCAAGCCCGGCACCACGCCGGCACAGCTTGAAGACGCCCTCGCCGCCCTGCGCAACCAGGGCGAGGTCATACCCTCCGTACTCTCCTTCCTCGTCGGCCGCGACCACGGCGGCGGGTACGAGTGGGGCGCCACCTTCGAGATAGCCGACCTGGAGGGCTACTGGGAGTACCTCATCCACCCCGCCCACCGCCGCACCGACGAGATCGGGCTGCCGCTGGTCGACAAGTTCGTCTCCTTCGACATCACCGACGACCCCGACCCCGAATGCGGCGACAAGATCGCCGCCCTGCACCGGCGCCGCTACGACGCCGACCCCGGCCTCACCGAACTCGTCTCCAACCTCAACCAGTACGAAGGCAGCGCCGCCCCCGGCCCCCACGCCGCCTGACACCCGTCCGGGAGGCGGGGCACAGCGGCCTGACGGCGGACACAGCCGACCCCGGATCACCCGCCGTGCGAACCCTGCACAGACTGGCCGGGCAGGCGACCTGAAAAACGCCGCCGAAGGGCGTCGGCCGCCGGTTTCCGGTTGTGCTTTCCGCTGCGTCAACTCCTACATTCTTGTGCGGGCCGGAGGGACCGGCCCGGCGACGGGAGGCGGGGCAATGGCCTGGTCGATCGCGGACGTGGCCCGGATGTCCGGGGTGACGTCCCGGACACTGCGGCATTACGACGAGATCGGCTTGCTGCCGCCGGCGTGGATCGGAAGCAACGGGCACCGCTACTACGAACAGGCCGAGCTGCTGCGGTTGCAGCAGATCCTGCTGATGCGTGAACTGGGTGTGGGGCTGCGCGAGATCCGGGCGGTCCTGGACAGCCAGGTCGATCAGGTCGCCGTGCTCCGCGAGCACCACCAGCGGCTGCTCGCGGAACGGGACCGGCTCGAGACGCTCGCCCGTACGGTCGGCCGCACCATCGCCGAACTGGAGGAGGGCAAGGACGACAGCGACCCGGTGAAGATCAACAGGCCGGAGAATCTGTTCGAGGGCTTCGAGTCCTCTCCCGAGATCGATGCCGAGGTCCGGGAGCGGTGGCCTCGGGCGTGGGAGCAGTCCCGGCAGGCCGTCGAGAAGATGACCGCCGAGGACGCGGAGCAGTGGCAGCGCGAGGTGACGGCGCAGATGATCCGCATGGCGGAGTTCATGGCGGCCGGCACACCGGTTTCCGACGCCGCGGTGCAGGCCGAGGTGGACGCCCAGTACCAGTTCGTGTGCCGGTACTGGACCCCCAGCGCGGCCGCCTACAAGGGGATGGGCCGGCACTTCGTCGATGACCCGAGGTTTCGTGCGAACTTCGACAAGATCGCCGACGGGCTGGCCGACTACCAGCGCGAGGCGATGGTCTTCTACGCCGATGCCCGGCTGAGCTGACCGACGGACCCACCTACCGAGCGCTGCAGACACCGGCAAGTCCCCCTCCTCCCCCGCCCGTCCGCTGCCGCGCTCAGCGCATCCGACCGACCGGGCAGTCCCTGGTCGGCGGCGATCTCGGCCGGAGTCCCTGACATGACGGTGCGGACGTGCTCGGTGACCAGCTCGACGGGCCGGTCCCACCAGGCGGCGCGGCGTAGGGGTGGACCCACGGTCGGGTCGGGGATCATCACTGGCATGGCCCTTACGATTCCCGGGACCGGTCGGGCGATCAACGGCACTTCCGGAAACGGTCGATAGCCGCACGCTGATCGTTCGCCGTGCTGAGTGTTCCCGCCGCAGCCGGTGGGAGCCGATGGCCCAGCCATTGGCGCGTCGAGGCCTCGGACCGCAGGCCGGCCCGACCCGGCCCAGTGCTCGGTGACGGCACCTACGCAGCCGGGCCGGCGAGGGCAGTGGTGGGACCGCAACCGGCGTGGTGCACGCCGGGAAACGGCCCACGGAACTTCGGCTATTCGTTGAACCACTCCGACAGGACGCTGCGCCCGCCGCCGTTCCAGAAGAGGTGCATCTGGAAATTGGCCAACTGCCCGACGTCGTACGGTCGCTTGTCGCATCCGGCGTCGCCGCCGTCGGATTCCTTGAACGCTATGATCGGATCCCCGGTGGCGCCCTGCTTGTACAGATAGCCAGTGACGCCATGACCGTCGGCCTTGGTGTCGCAGATCTTGAACACATCGCCGTCGTCGATGAATACCATCTTGCCGCGGCCGTTCGGGAGGTAGATGGTCTTGTTGCTCTCTCGCACATCGGCCTGAGCCGGGGCTGCCGCAGTGGCGATCAGCGCGGCGGCGGCGCCGGCGACCACCGCGAAGTGGATGGACCGAGATCTGGCCATCGATTCCTCTTCCTTGTTCGGCGGAGAATGCTCGAAAGCGTGCGAAGCGCAGAATTCCACGCGGTCGTGGTCGCGGAAAGCCAGGAACAAGACACTCCACAGCGCCAGGGAGCTTTCGATGACGGACGGCGACGCTGCGGGCGGACATCGCTGACCCGAAGTTCGAGCCACGTACGGACGGGTCCTGCAGTGTTCCGGCCACCCCCGCGAGTCCGCGTGTGCGAACTGCTCGCGTAACGCCGGCCCGGCTGTCGGAGAAAGCGCCCCGGAAGCGTGGCAGCCTCGCCGACGCATTCAGTGGGGCGTCCGGACCAACCGGCCTGTACGGGAAGTGCGAAGGGGGCGGCTTGACCCTCACACCATGGCAGGCGTCACGGTGCCAGGCATGTCTTTCACCTACGTCGGGTCCGGTCCGTACTGCTACGCCAACTCCCTGGCGATGATCCTCGCCGACCAGACGCCGCCTCCGGCCGTGATCGAGGTTCTGACAGGCTCCCCGTACGGGATGCAGTTGATCGGCGGGCGGATGCCTGTGTTCGACTCGTTCGGCTGGGATCCCGAGATCGGGCTGGACGACGCGATCGGCCTGCTCGGCTGGGAGTGCGATCGCATGGACGGGGGGACGGCCTCGGACGCTCTCGACCGGCTGCGTCGGGCCTGTCAGGACGACGGCCCCGTGCTGGCCGGGCCGCTTGAGCTCGGGCTGCTGTCGTATCAGCCGGGGTCGGGCAAGGCAGTGGGCGCCGACCATTATCTGGTGGTGTTGGAGGTGGGCGACGACACCGTACTCGTCCACGACCCGCAGGGTTACCCGTATGCCACGCTTCCGGTCGATGCCTTCACCCAGGCCTGGCGCGGGGAGTTGATCCCTTATCTCGGGCGGCCCTTCCGGATGCGGCACAAGTTCACCCGGCGCCGGCAGGTCGACCCGAAGGAGGCGTTGCTGCGCGCCCTTCCCGGTGGGCAGGCCTGGTTGGCCGGCCGGACGGATGTGGAGGTCGCTCCCGGAACGCTGGGACAGGCCGAGGCCGCCGAGCGCACCGCCCAGCTGGTGGAGTGCGGGCTGGACCCCGAGGTCAGGCTGCTGTGGCAGGAGTTCGCGGTGCGGGTGGGGGCCCGCCGGCTCAACGACCTGGCAGGCTGCCTGCTGTCCCTGGGCCTCGATGCCGGTGGGGCCATCGCCGCAGAGCAGGCCCGGATCGTCGGTGGCCTGCAAGGGGCGGTCGTGTCAGGCGACGACAAGGCGCTCGCGGCTGGTCTGCGTCGGCTGGCTCCCACATACGAACGACTGCGCGCTGCCCTGGTCGATGGTGACGGCACAAGGCTCGCCGGTGACGACAGACGAACACCCGGCACCGAGCTCGGCCGTGGACGCGGGCCTGCCTCGCCGTCGGACCTCCGCCACGTGGACGGCTCCGAGGGCCAACCGCACACGGAGCCCGGCTCACCAGGCGGGATGACACGCACCGAGCCGAATAACTGACAACCTGCAAAATCTCCCAATGCCCATACAGCCTGTGTGGTCGGGAGGTAACGTGCGGTAGCCACGCCGAGGTGGTGCCTGCGGGGCGGAGGACATCCGCAGCAGACACCTGTGCACGGCGATCGTCTGCCGTCCATGAAGATCAAGGAGCTGAACGCCAATGGCGAACGCGCAAAGCCCGGAGATCCGCAGCGACATCCCGCACTCGGCGCGGATCTGGAACTACTGGATGGGCGGCAAGGACAACTACGAGGTCGACCGCAACGTCGGAGAGGCCTGCCTGGAGATCGACCCGGACATCTCCACCATGGCCGTTCAGTCGCGCCAGTTCCTCATCCGCGCGGTGCGCCACCTGGCCAACGAGGCCGGCATCCGGCAGTTCCTCGACATCGGCACCGGCCTGCCCACCATGCAGAACACGCACGAAGTCGCGCAGGGCGCGGCACCGGAGTCCAGGATCGTCTACGTCGACAACGACCCGCTGGTACTCGCCCACGCCCGGGCGTTGTTGATCAACACCTCGGACGAGGGAGTCACAAGCTATATCAACTCCGACTTCCACGACCCGGACCAGATCATCTCCGATGCGCGAAATGTCCTGAACTTCACGCAGCCGATCACCGTCATGTTCATGGGCGTGCTCGGCCATGCCAACACCCACGAGGACATGCTGCGCATCGTGCGCACCGTGATGGAAGCGGTGCCCTCGGGCAGCCACCTGGTCCTGTGGGACGGCTCCGTCGACAGCCAGGCGTATGTGACCCTCTGCGAGGAGTACGCGAAGACCGGCGGAGCCCCCTACTACCCGCGCACCCAGGACCAGATCCGCGCCGCCTTCGACGGCTTCGAACTCGTCGACCCGGGCTTCGTCCCCATCGTCGACTGGCGCCCCGACTCCTCCCGGTTCGGGGAGCGGCCGCAGATCGCCGCGTACGGCGGAGTCGCACGCAAACCGTGAATCCACCGTGGTGAACCGCGGGGCGATTGCTCGCGCTGACCTCGCTCGGGCCGGTGGTCCGAAGATGCACGGGTGAGGTCGGCGCGGAGTCGCTCGCGGGGCGCCGGCCTGGCGTCGCCGCCGCGGTCGCCGGAGTACCGCCCGGGGCACCGCGTCGGCACTGTGGGCCGCACCCCGGGCGCGGCCATCATGGGACGGGCAGCATCCCCTACTCGGTGCCGTCCGCCTCGGGGCGGCTCTCGATCTCCTGCAACGTGATGTGCAGGTGGTACTCCATCGCCGCGACCGCCTGCGCCGGATCACCGGTCAACACGGCGTCGAGCAGTTCCTCGTGTTCGGTGGCGGAGCGGGCGGGATCGGCCCCGGTGGCGAGGTACCGCCGGTGGCTCTCCTCCCGGCTTTCGGCGAGTGAGCGTTCCAAAGCGTCCAGGATCTGCGTCAGGCTGGTGTTGCCCGCAGCTGCCACCAGTGCCTGATGGAAGGCGACGTCCGTACGTATTCGGGTGGGCATGTCGAGCGGGTTGGCGCGCTGCTCGGCGATCGCCTCGCGGGCTCGGGCGATGTGCGGACGGGTCTGCGGCTCCTCCGGGCCCGCGATCCGCTGCGCGGCGAGTCGGGCACCGTGCACCTCCAGCGCCTTGCGGATCTCGGTGAACTCCATGAGGGCGCGCTTGTCGCGCAGCACCGCGAACGCGACGAACTTCTCCACCGGCAAAGCGTTCGGTGAGGCCACCACGGCCGGCTTGCCCTGACGCCGCTGCACCAGGCCGCGCGCCTCAAGAGTCTTCATCGCCTCCCTGAGCACCACCCGGCTCACCCCGAACCGTGCCGCGAGCTCGCCCTCCGGAGGAAGTTGATCCCCCGGCTCGACGCCCGGGCCCACGCACAGCTCCTCGATGAACTCCACGACCTGTGTGGTCAGCGACCGTGGCCGGGCACGCATCGCGCCGCGCCCTGCCGGCTGCCGCGCGGACTCCCCCTCCGCCGTGTCCTTCAATGCGTTCGCCCCTTAGTCGAAATCGGCACCTGAGCCGACTGAGCGGCAGCCTGCCGAGCGGCTGTCTGCTGAGCGGCTGCGCGGCCCGGTGCGGTACGGACCAGTGCCGATCGTATGCGTTCGGTCGTACGCGTTCGTCGGAAAGTGTTGACCACGTAGCAGCTTATATTACAAGCTACGTCCGTTCGGCGGCTCACTCGAAGACCCGCCGACGTCCGCACGCCAGTCCGCGACGAGGGGCGCAGGTGAACAGCACCGATCAGCAGATATGTATGGGCGCCTGGGACGGCCCGGGCGTCGGGCCCGGCGCCGTGGCGCCCCCCATCTACCAGACGAGCCTTTTCACCAAGCCGTCCTTCGAGGAGTTCGTGCGGCAGCAGGCCGCCGAGCACGAGAACTTCGTCTACAGCCGGGGCACCAACCCGACGGTCGCCTTCCTCGAGGAGCGTCTCGCGCTGCTGGAGGGCGGCGAGGCCGCGAAGTGCTTCGCCTCCGGCATGGGTGCGATCGGCGCCGTCTTCGCCGGTCTGCTCCGCGGCGGCGACCACGTACTGTTCGTCAACACCGTCTACGGCCCGACGATCGAACTCGCGCAGCACCTCGAACGCTTCGGGGTCGAGCACACGATCCTCGCCGACCCGGCCGCCGTCGACATCGAGGAGCACATCCGGGAGAACACGACGCTCATCTACGTCGAGAGCCCGGGCACCATGCTGATGAAGGTCGTCGACGTACCGGCGCTGACGACGGTCGCGCGGCGCCACGGCATCCGCACGGTGATGGACAACACCTGGTCCACACCGCTCTTCCAGAAGCCGCTCGCGGCAGGCGTCGACCTCGTCGTCCACTCCCTGACCAAGTACATCGGCGGGCACAGCGATGTCATCGGCGGCGCGGTGATCGGCTCCCAGGACACGATCCGCGAGCTCTTCTACCAGGGCCACCAGCTGTTCGGCGCCGTCATGTCCGCCATGGAGGCGTCCCTCGTGCTGCGCGGACTACGGACCCTCCCGGTGCGGATGGAGCAGCACCAGCGCAACGCGCTCACCGTCATCGACCAGTTGCGCGCGCATCCCGAGGTCACCGCTGTCCACCACCCGTACGTCGATCACGACCCGGACGAGGCTGTGATCACCTCCCAGTTCAGCGGCTTCTCCGGACTCCTCAGCTTCGAGCTGCGGGAGGGCACCTTCACGCGGGTGTCCCGGTTCATCGACGCCCTGAGCCTCTTTCGGATCGGCCCCAGCTGGGGCGGCTACGAGAGTCTCGTGACGTCACCATTGCGCTCCACCGGCGCCCCGGCACCGGAGCTCGGCGGTCTGATCCGGCTCTCCGTGGGGCTCGAGGGCGCGCAGAGCCAGATCGAGGATCTCGACCGGGCTTTCACGTCACTCGCCCGCTGACGGCCTCCATACGCCCTCACTACTCCTGTCTGAGAGGAAACAATGAAGTTTCAACAGGACACGGCGTCGGCCGATCAGGCTGAGAAACGTGCGCACCCCCGACCGCGACTCGCCGTGGCGCTCATTCCGGTGGCCATCACCCTGGCGATCTTCGTCGGCGGTATCGGGATACTGGAGTTCCCCGCGGAGCTGATGCTCATATTCGCGGCAATCGTGTTCACGCTCTTCGCCGCCTTCCACGGCATCGGCCTGGACCAGGTCCTCACGGACATGGGCGAGAAGATCAAGCGAGCCCTGCCGGGCATCCTCATCCTGCTCAGCATCGGAATGCTGATCGGTACCTGGATGGTCGCGGGCACCGTCCCGCTCATGGTCACCTACGGCCTGGAACTCATCAACCCTTCGTATCTCTACGTCCTGTCCTTCGTCGTCACAGCCATTGTCGCCACGTTCACCGGTACCTCCTGGGGCGCGGCCGGCACGATCGGCGTCGCGCTGATCAGCGTCGCCGCCACGATGGACATCTCGCTGGCCATCACCGCCGGTGCCGTGGTCTCGGGTGCGTACTTCGGCGACAAGCTCTCACCGCTCTCCGACACCACGAACATGAGCTCCCTGGCGGCCGGCGCCAACATCTACGAGCACATCCGCCATATGCTCTACACGGCGGTGCCGTCATCGGTCGTCGCGATCGTGGTCTTCCTGCTCGCCGGGCTGTCGATCGACACGGGGTCGGTCGACCTCGACGTCATCGACCGCACCATCACCGAGGTGCAGGGACTGTTCGTCCTCAACCCTGTGCTGCTCCTGCCGCCCGCAGTGGTCCTCGTCGGCTCGATCATGCGCAAGCCCCCGTTGATCGTGCTCTTCGTGTCCTCGATGACCGCCCTCGTACTCGCCGTACTCGTCCAGGGCTTCAGCATCGCCGACACGTTCGACGCCGCCGTCTCCGGTTTCACCACCGACATGCTGCCCGGCGATGTCTCGGCCCCGGTCACCGAGCTGCTCAACCGAGGCGGCCTGACCTCGATGTACAGCTCGGCGTTCTTCGTCTTCTGCGCGTTCTTCTTCGCCGCGGCGCTGGAGAACTCCGGCGTACTCCGCCTCCTGCTCGGCAAGCTGATCGACAAGCTGCGCTCCACCGGCAGCCTGGTGACGGCCACGCTGCTCTCCGGCTTCACCGTCATCAACGGCACGTCGAACGCCCTGGTCACCTACTTCCTCATCAACGACCTCTACGGCGACGCCTACAAGAAGCGGAACCTGCACCCGACCAACCTTTCGCGGAGCATGGAGGACTCGGTCACCATCACCGAGGTGCTGGTGCCCTGGACCGTCTCCGGCGCCTTCTTCGCATCGACGCTGGGCGTGGCGAACTTCGACTTCCTGCCGTGGGCCGTCTTCTGCTGGAGCGGCATCGTCTTCTCCGCACTGCTGGCCTATCTGTCGCCCCTCACCCGCGACTTCGGCATCCGCCGCCGGGATCCGGAGCCCGAGGCGGAACCGGCGAAGGCCTGACGGGCACGAAGAGGCGACGGGCCGCAGACTCGTCCTGCGCCGGACGCCCACGCCGCCGAGCATGCGCAGGCGGCAGAGCTGCCGGCAGAGGCCAGGTCAGTGAGGCCTCTGAAGAACACTCGTCCCACCGGTCGTCGGCCCTACGAGGTGTCAGAGGAGGAGCCCACGAGCCGCAGGCTCGACTCGTCCGGCAGACCGCAGCTGGGCCTATCGACGACGCGATTGTGACCCCGTGCCGCATGGCGGTGCACCGCTGACGGGTCAGAAAGGGGCGGCGGGCAGCGACTGACCGTGGGCCGGGCGCACGTGGCAACGATCAGCGCACGTGGCAACGATCAGTCAGTACCTGGACCGCGGCGTCCGGCCCTGCTCGCGGCCCGAATTCGCGCCCCTGGAGGCCGCTGCGGCTGAACCCGGTGCCGGACGGTCCTCCCTGCGTCCACCGCGATCCACTTCCGATCCGGAACTGCATTGCAGATCAGCCGCGTGTCATTTCACCGGGTCGTGCCCCCAGTTCATCAGCGAGTATCGCCACTTGGTGTGCGTCACATCGCCTGCAGGCCGCTGGGCGGTGTGCCGATGCACATAGCCGACGACCTTGCGCATGTGCGCGATGTCGTCCTCGTCCAGCTCGTCGCTCTTGGTACGCAGCAGGTCGACGATCCGCCGCCCCGAGGCGTGTCCGACGCTCTCGCCGTCACCGGAGGACTGGCCGACACTCTTCGACTCGTCCGTTCGCAGCCATTTCTCCAGGTCGCCGGCCGTCATGTTGACCGCCTCCCCGAACTCGGCGACGGTCCTCTCGCGATCCGCGTCATCTACGGCGGTCATGAGCCCTGGTCCCGCTTGCGCAGCGCCTCCGGCCTGTGGACGGCCCTGCGGCCGGACTTGTGGCTCTCCACCTCGTACTGCGGCTCGTCCTTCGAGGCGTCGACGACCCGGCCCGCCGCCTTCGTGCGCTTGGTGATCTTCTTCTTGACCTCGCCTGGGACGTTCCTGCCGTGGCTGCGCCACGAGACCTGGTCGCCCTTCCCGAGATCGTCGTCCTTGGCCATGGCGGTTCCTCCTCCGCGCACCGTCACTCGACCCATCCATGCTGATCGGGGCTCGGCAGGGCCGCAACCTCCGCCGGATCCACCGGGCCCTGGTGCGCCCCGACCCGGACATGCTCACGGTCCGTGGGGTACCGCACACCGTGGGTCCGGGTCGGCCGCAGCCCTTCCCCCGACCGGCACTGTTCCGTCTCGACGAGATGCTGACGTGGCGTGGCGTCCACGCGCGGAGGAGGCTCTCCGGCGCCCGGATCCCAGCAGCCGAAACGTCCGGAGAACGGCGGCTGGAACATGCGCTGTCGGAACGGCACCAAGGCCGCCGCGGTGGAGACCGTACGCGGCCTGGGCCGGACGCACGCCCCTTGGCTGACGATCCGGTACGCCTTCTGACGTCCCGCAGACCCACCGAGCCGTGCGGGGCCGACCGGCAGCCGACGCGCTGACCCCGGGCCCTGGCCAGGCCGATCACGGAGGCGGGGAGCGGCCGGCTGGTCCACCTCAGTGAACGCCGTCCGGTCGCACTGCCCTGTCGGCCCCGCAGCGGTCGCGACGCTCGGCACTCTGGTTCGCACAGCGGTGGACCGACCGGCCCCGCCGCACGAGGAGGACACTCCATGAGAACCGTCCCCGGTCGCACCGACCGCGTGGTCGTCGTCGGTGCCGGGCTGTCCGGTCTCGCCGCCGCGCTGCACCTGCGGGGCAGCGGCCGACAGGTGACCGTGGTCGAGAGGTCGGACCGGCCCGGCGGGCGGGCGGGACGGGCCCGGCTGGGCGGCTACCTTCTGGACACGGGGCCGACCGTGCTCACCATGCCGCACCTCGCCGACGAGGCGTTCGCCGCGGTGGGCGACTCGCTCGCGGCCCGCGTGGAACTCGTCGCCCTGCACCCCGCCTATCGGGCGCAGTTCGCCGACGGTTCGGCGCTCGGCGTGTACACCGACGGAGAGGCGATGGCCGAGGAGGTCCGCGCATTCGCCGGCGCGGCCGAGGCCGCCGGCTACCGCAGGCTGCGACAGTGGCTGCGGTCGCTCTACAAGGCGCAGCTGCAGCGGTTCATCGACACGAACTTCGACTCGCCCTTCCAGTTGCTGCACCCTGATCTGGCGCGGCTGGCCGCGCTGCGCGGCTTCGGCCGGCTGGACGCGCAGATCGGCCGGTACATCAAGGACCCCCGGCTGCGCAGGGTGTTCTCATTCCAGTCGCTCTACGCGGGAGTGCCGCCCGCCCGGGCGCTCGCAGCCTACGCCGTCATCGCCTACATGGACACGGTCGCCGGCGTGTACTTCCCCAAGGGAGGCATGCACGCGCTGCCCATGGCGATGGCGGACGCCGCCCGCGACGCCGGGACCGACTTCCGCTACGGCACCGAGGTCACGGAACTGGCTCTGTCCGCTGGACGCGTCACCTCCGTGCACCTCGACGACGGGGAGCGGCTGCCCTGCGACGCCGTGGTCCTCACACCCGATCTGCCCGTCGTCTACCGCCTGCTGCGCCGCACTCCACGCCGGCCGGTACAGCTGCAGCACTCGCCGTCCGCGGTGATCCTCCACGCGGGCACGCGCCGCACCTGGCCCGGTCTCGACCACCACACCATCTCCTTCGGACACGCCTGGGAACGAACGTTCGACGAGATCACCCGCACGGGGCGGCTGATGAGCGACCCGTCGCTGCTCATCACCCGGCCCACGGCCCACGAGCCGCGGCTCGCACCCGAGGGCCGGCATCTGCACTACGTGCTGGCGCCCTGCCCCAACACGACCGTCGGCCCGTCGGCGGACGAGTGGCGTGCCCTGGGCCCTCGTTACCGCGACAGCCTCGTCAGCGAGCTCGAGAAGCGCGGTCTGGACGGGTTCGGCGACGCCGTCGAGGAGGAACGGCTGATCACCCCCGCCGACTGGACGGCACTGGGCCACGCGGCGGGAACACCGTTCTCCGCGGCCCACACCTTCGCGCAGACCGGCCCCTTCCGGCCGCGCAACCTCGTCACCGGCGTCGACAACGCCGTGCTCGCGGGCTGCGGCACGACTCCGGGCGTCGGCGTACCCACCGTGCTCGTCAGCGGAAAGCTGGCGGCGTCGCGCATCAGCGGACAGTGAGGGGTGTCCATGACAACACGTGAGCTCGACGCGGCGCGGATCTCGGATCCGGGGTTGCGAGCGGCCTACCAGCACTGCCGACGGCTCAACGCCCGGTACGGCAGGACGTACTTCCTCGCGACCCGACTGCTGCCGGTCCACCGGCGCCCGGCCGTCCACGCGCTGTACGGTTTCGCACGCTGGGCCGACGACATCGTCGACGATCCGGCCTCCGCCCGCGCGCCCGAAGCATGTGACCGGCGACTCGCGCGGCTGGAGCGCGAACTCGCTTCAGGGCTGCAGACCGGCCGGAGCAGCGAACCCGTCGTGCGGGCCGTGGCCGACACGGCCAGGACCTACGCCATCCCTCACGCGCACTTCGCGGACTTCATGACCTCCATGAGGGACGATCTCACGGTCACGGACTACGCCGCCTACGAGGACCTCAGGTCCTACATGCACGGATCAGCCGCCGTCATCGGCCTGCAGATGATGCCGGTGCTCGGCACGGTCGTGCCGGAGGAGGTGGCGGCACCGCACGCGGCCGCGCTGGGCGTCGCGTTCCAGCTCACCAACTTCCTGCGCGATGTCGGCGAGGACCTCGACCGCGGGAGGGTGTATCTGCCCGCCGACCTGCTCGCCGCGCACGGCGCGGACCGCGCGCTGCTGGAGTGGAGCCGCGCCACCGGCAGGCCGGACCGCAGGATCCGCGCCGCGCTGCGGGCCGCCGAGGACCTCACCCGGAGCGTCTACCGGGAGGCCCGGCCGGGCATCGACATGCTCGAGCCGCGCGCCCGGCCCTGCATCCGGACGGCGTACACCCTGTACAGCGGGATCCTCGACGCCATCGCCGACGACGGCTACTCCGTGGTGCAGCGGCGGTCGGTGGTGCCACGCAGGCGCCGCGCCGCCGTCGCGCTGGGCGGACTCGCCCGTATTCTCGCGGCCCGTCTGCGCTCCCAGCCCCGGCAGTCGTCGCAGCACGCTGCCGAGGGATCACCGGCGGCGTCCGCGCGAGGATGCCCCTCCACGGGCTCTGGGAGGTACCTGGCATGACGGGGCGTCCAGGACTTCCGCGGTACACCCTGCCCGTGCGGTCACGGCGCCGGACCCGTTGGGAGCAGCAGACGCCGACATGGCGCGAGGCCAGGCCGTCGCTCATCGCGGACGCGCTGAAGCGCTCCACGGCGCGGCCGTCGGGCAACTGGTACGTCATCGGCGCCTCGCGGGACATCAGCGGCGACCGCCCGTTCGGGCGGACGGTCGGCGGGGTGGAGGTCGTCGCCTGGCGCACCGCGTCGGGCGAGCTGAGGGCCGGACCGGGCGCCTGCCCGCACCTGGGCGCACCCCTGCGGGACAGCCGGGTCGTGTGCGGCAGCCTGGTATGCCACTGGCACGGACTGACCCTGGACGGGCGCGCGTCCGCCGGATGGGAGCCGTACCCCGCCCACGACGACGGTGTACTCGCCTGGGTGCGCCTCGACGCACTCGGCGGGGAACCGCCGCTCGACCGGCCGGTCGTTCCGCAGCGTCCCCGCGACAAGGCCGTGGACGCCGTCTTCACCACCGTGGGCCGCTGCGAGCCGGAGGACGTCGTCGCCAACCGCCTGGACCCTTGGCACGGGTCCTGGCTGCACCCGTACTCCTTCATGGATCTGGCCGTCGTGGGGGCCCCTTCGAGCGACGCGGACGAGGACGCGTTCACCGTCGATGTGTCGTTCAGGCTCGCCGGGCGGCTGGTCGTTCCTGTGCAGGCGGTGTTCACCGCGCCGGAGCCGCGCACGGTCGTCATGCGCATCGTCGAGGGTGAGGGCGCGACATCCGTCGCGGAAACACACGCCACGCCGTTGAGCCCGGCCCCGGACGGCAGTCCGCGCACGGCGGTGATCGAAGCCGTCGTCGCCGTCTCCGGCCGACGCGGTTTCGCCGTGGCACGGGCGGCGGCTCCCGCGCTTCGGCCGCTGATCCGGTGGGCGGCAGGGCGTCTGTGGCGCGACGACCTCGTGTACGCGGAACGGCGCCGACTGCTGCGCCACATGGGCCGCTTCCCGGGCTGAACCGGCCCATGCGCCGAGCCCGTCCGTCTGCCGGCCCGGACCCCGCCGGGCGCTCGACCGGCCGTTCAGCGCAGCGGTGACTCAGCCGGATCCGGGAACCGGGCGGCCATGCCCCGCAGCACCGGCGAACGCCCCCTGCGGGGCACCGTCCACAGCGGGTGGCCGGCCGCACCCCAACGCCGCAGCAGTGCGTTGGCGGCGAGGAACCCTGTTGTGGCGGCGCGCTCCATGAGCGCCACCGGCAGGTCGGTGCGGACCAGGTCGCCGGCCATCGTCAGTGCGGGGTGGGGAGTGCTCACCGCCGGGCGGGACCGGTAGCCGTCGACCGGGAAGAGCGGGCAGTCCGCACGCCATTCGTGCCGGGCGTCGACGACCCTGGCCCCGGCGGTCTCCGGGTAGACCTCGTGAAGCTGCCGCAGCAGTTTCCGTTCGACGGCGTGGCGGTCGGCCGACTCGTCGACGGCGTAACCGTGCAGTTCCACGACGCTGCCACCGGTGCGCCGCACCCAGCGGATCGCCTCCCCTTCCCAGCGGTCCGGCACGCTCACGTTGTCGAGGCCGTCGAAGCCACTCGTGCCGAGGAAGCCCGGCCGGGACCGGTCCACGGGACGGTCCAGCCACAGCCGGGACACCAGGAAGGGCGGCGCGGTCCGCTGAGCCGCGATTGCCGCCCGCCACGCCTCGTCCCCCAGCCCCGGCGACGCCTCGACCAGCCGCTGCAGGCCCCTCACGTCCAAAGCCAGGACCACGGCGTCGTACTCGGTGGAGGTACCGCCGGCGTCGACAGTCAAAGCCGTGCCGCCCGACGGACGAACGGAGTCGACGGGTGCGCCGGTGCGGACGTCCACGCCCAGGCATTCGAGGTAGCGGCCCAACGGCTCCCAGAGGGCCTGTGGGAAAGGTTCGTGGGGCACGTCGAAGAGCAGTCCCTCCGAGGAGCCGAGGAAGTAGATGTGGAACATCAGCAGCAGTTCGGCCGCCGACAGTTCTCGCGGATCGGAGAAGAAGCTGCGGGAGAACACCTCGAATGCGAGGTGGTGGGCCGCCGGGGGGAAGTTGACCGCCGCAAGGAAGTCATGGGCGCTCACGGCGTCGAACCGCTCGTACACGTCGGGCACGCGCACGTCGAAGAGCGGGAGGGCGGACCTCGCCCGGACGGCCGCCAGGTCCCGCCACCCGAAAGTGGAGCTGAGCACCGCGAACCCGACCGCGCTCCAGGGCGGTGTGCGGGGCACATGGGCGAAGCTGTCGGTGAGCCCGTTCCGATGGCGCAAGGGGTAGTCGGGCAGCGGACGGAGGACGGAGGACGAGGGGGCCGCACGGCGGAGCAGACCGCGCAGGTTGTAGTACTGACGGAAGAAGGCGTGGAAGCCGCGGCTCATGGTCACCCGGCTGCCGTCCGCCAGTTCGGTCCGCCAGCCGGCGAGACGGCCGCCGAGGGCGGGTCCGCGCTCATGGAGCGTGACCCGGACGCCCCTTTCGGCCAGCGCCGTCGCGGAGGCCAAGCCGGCGATGCCACCCCCGACGACCGCTGCGCGCGGCGCCGTTCCCTGGACCCGGCGCAGCCCCGGCGCCGCCGGCACCAACTGCGCTTTCCGATCCCGCCCCCGGCCGGGATCCGCCCCGCCGCGGTCGCTGATGCGGATCATCGGCCCTCCGTTTCCCGGCAGCCCCGGCCGGGTTCGGCCCGGCGGCCCAGGAACGTGTGGACGATACCGGTCTGCCATCCGGGTACCGGCAGCACCCGGGTGTCCCTGAATCCGGCACCGGCGAGCCGGGCGGCGAACGCGGGCGCGGTGTCGAACTCCAGCACACTCCGGTGAAGGTAGCGGTAGAGGTCGCTGTCGCCGGTGACGGTGCCGGCGGGGATGATGACCGCCCGGCACACGGCCGACCAGACGGCGCGGTGCATGGCGGATCCGCTGAGGGAGTATTCGTGCACCGCCAGTCTGCCGCCGGGGCGCAGAACCGAGTGGACCGCGGCCAGCACGGCATCAGGGTCCGCCACGTTACGGAAGAGGTAGCCGGCAAAGACCGCGTCGAACGGCCCCGTGACCTCGGCGGCGGCCAGCCGTTCCACCGGCGTGTGCACGAAGGACACGCCGGTGGGCCAGTGTTTGGCGGCTGCCTGTTCGAGCATGCCGGCGGAGGCGTCGACCGCGGTGATGCGGGCGAGCGGGGCGGCTCGCAGCAGGGCCGCCGTCGAGGCTCCCGTACCGCAGCCGATGTCGAGGAGGTGCCGGCCGGCGCCACCGTCGGGCAGGCGGAGCCGGCGCGCTGAACGTCTGAGGTGGTGGCGGTGCCCGGGGTCCAGACCGACGAGCCGGTCGTACACCGGGGCGGCATGGTCGAAGGCTTCTGCCAGGTCCGCTTCGCGCATCAGCGTCATCCGGTGCTCTCTTCGTGTGGGAAGGGGAAGGGCGTCCGCGGCAGGAAGGGCAGTTCCGCCGCGGTACGCAGCATGGGGCCGACGGGTGTGGCGAGGCCGAGGAGCACGTCCTCCCTCAGCCCGGTGCGGCCGTCGAGGAAACGCAGCACCCGTTCGGCGGGCATACGCCGGAACAACCGTGTGAAGAAGTCGGGGCCGTTGACGCGCCCGGTGTCCAAGGCTCGCAGCATCACGGCGTCCATGGCCAGGGCGCGACGTCCGTGGGGCGCCCGCAGCCGGGGCTCCTTGCCGTCGCGCAGCGCGGCGGCGACGGCTTTGCTCTGCCGTTGGACGGCGGAGAAGGTGTAGCCGGTCGCCGGTCTGGTGGCGCCCCCGACGGCGCCGATGCGATGCACGGCGGGGCCGATCCGGCGGGCGAACCGCGCATCGGTCATGGGGATGACGCCCGCTTCGACGGAGCGCGACTCGAACCGCCCGAGGCAAAGGACGTCTCGGGTGTACTGCTCAAGGGCCGCCTCGTACTCCGGGCGGGACAGCGGGGTCCTGGAGAACTGGGTGTACTCGACGAGCGCGTCCCGCGGCCCGAGCGGGAGGACGTATCCGAAGGCGAGCCCGTGGGCGGGCTGTGGGACCCGGAAGTCCATCAACTGCACGACCTCGTCGTCGAAGGCCGGTGCCGATGTACGCACGAACCAGCCTTCGAAGTGCTGCAGCAGGGTGCTACGGGCCGGCGGCAGCGAACGGGCGGGGCGGGAGTCGAACAGGTGCCGGCCCCGCAGTGTCACGCGGTCCCCTTCGGCGGTGACGCACAGGGCTTCCGCGCCGCCGGCCACATTGCGCACCGTCTCCGCTGTCGCCTCCACCAGCCGCACGTGAGGAAGGGCGGCCAGTCGCGATCCGACCAGGGCTTCGAAGCCGTCCGACCGGAGCATCTGGTAGCGCAACCTGCCAAGCTCCCCCTCCACGACCTCACCGTCACGGCCATGGACGCGCAGCCGCCGCCAGGAGGCGACCAGCGCGTCGTCGAAGTCGCCCGGGCCCTCCTGCCAGAAACACCAGGTGCGGGCCGCCGGCCGCAGCGACGGCCTCGGGGTCTCCACCAGCGCCACCGAGAGGGGGCGGGCGGCACCGGGCCTCGTCAGCGCGTGCGCGAGCGAAAGGCCCGCCGCCCCGCCGCCGACAATCACGACGTCGGTGACGTCGCCCGCGCGACTCATGCGTCCTCCATGTTGAGAACGGGGGTTCCATCGCCCTTTCGGGACACCATGTGCGCCTCGCCCGCCATCGCTTCGACCACCGCGTGCACTGCAGTGCCGACGCACTGCAGCACCGAGTCTGCCCGGCGACGGCGCGCAGACGGTGTTCCGTCCACGGTCCGCGTGGCGGAGCGCCTTCCCCCCTCACGATCGCTGCGGTGATCGCTCCCGTCGGGCCGCTCCCCGCCGACCGGTCTACGCGGACCGGCCATCGGAGCGCCACCCGGGGTGACCGGGGGTCCCGGTGCGACAGACCGCAGACCAGGCGTCCTTCTTGGCCGACTCCATGATCAGCAGGCATTCCGTGCGGGCCCGTACGGGCTCCGTCCTCGGTGCGTGGGGCGACCTCGAAGTCGGCGAGGGCCGCGACGATGCGGTCCCGCAAGGCGCTCGTCGCACTCCGTCCAACGAGAACGGCGGGCACCCTGTCGGCGCGAACGGTCGGCTTGCCCCTCAGCCGTGCATACAGCCCGTCAGACGTCTGCCGTACCGGTCGACGACTGGGAACCTGGGGTCGGCAGCCCGGCCATGAGCGCGCGGCGGCTGGCGCGCACGTGCTCCCGCATGACCTGTTCAGCGCTGTCGCCGTCCTTTTCGACGATCAACTCGACGACCAGGTGATGCTCACGGTCGGACTGCAGCGGCCGGCCCGGCTGGCTCAGCGAGGTCTTCACCAGCCGGGAGTAGGCCAGTTGATTCATCAGCGTTCTGTAGTGCGCCTCGAGTTTGTGGTTGTCCGCGCCGGTGATCAACAGCTCGTGGAACTCCCCCACCAGCTCCGCGTAGCGCTCGTGGTCGTCGCGAGCCACGGCCGCGTCGGCTTCCTTGAGGTTCTCCTGCAGCCGGTCGATCTCGGGCACTCGGCCTCGCTGGGCCAGGAGGCGGGCGGCAGCGCCCTCCAGCAGCTCCTTCATCTCGAAGAGTTCCGTGATCTCGCGTCGGGACGGAGTCGTGACGAAGGTTCCGACCCGCGGCCTGATCTCGACGAGTCCCTCGGTCTGCAGTTGCTTGAGCGCTTCGCGGACCGGTGTCCGGCTGACGCCGAACTCCTCAGCCAGAGCGAGCTCCGAGAGGGGATCTCCCGGGTCGATCTCACCGCTGATGATGCGCCCGCGCATCTCGGCGATGACCTGGGCCTGGATGGATCTGTTGGTCGATCCGCCCGTTCCTTCAGCCACTGAGCCAGCTCCTTGGTATCACGTCGTGTTGCCGATCATCCCAGAGGCGGAAGTGCGCCGCCGTCGAAGAACCTACCGGCGCGGTAGACCATGGGATCACTGTCCGTGGTCGAGGCGTGCACCACTCGGCAGATGAAGACCGTGTGGGTGCTGGCCTGGAGCCGTTCGCGGATCTCGGCTTCCATCTGCGCGCTGCTGCGTGCGATCAGCGGACTGCCGTAGGGGCCGGGCGTCCAGTCGATGTCGCGGAACTTGTCCTCGGACTTGGCCGCGAAGCAGTTCACCACATCGCGTTGGTCCGTCGAGAGGATGTTTATCGCGAGGTGCCCGGTGCGGAAGAGGCAGTCATGGGTGGAGGAGGTGCGCTGGACGCACACCATGACCGTCGGTGGGTCCAGCGAGATGCTGGAGAACGCGTTGACGGCCAGCCCTTTCGGGACGTTGTCGTCCAGCGCGGTCACCACGGTGACGCCGGTGACGAATTGCCGGTTGACCTGCTTCATCAGGTCGGTGTCGGGCTTCGTCGGAAGCGCGGGCATAAGTGGGCTCCTTGTTGTCATGCTGCTCAGTCCTGTCCGACGTTGATGATGCCGAGCGCCGAGAGCAGGGCGCTCGGGTCCCATGTCACGAATTCCTCGACGATGCGGTCCTCCTCGAACCGTGCGAAAGTCGCGCCGCCGACTTCCACTCGCCGCTTGGTGGCCGGGACGCCCATGAGGGAGCCCTCGTGGCTTCCCCTGCTGTGCCAGCGGATCGCGGCCCGATCGCCCTCGATGACGATGTCGTCGAGCGTGGTCGAAAGATCCGGGAACGCGGAACGTGTGGCCAGAATCGACGCCTTGAACGTGCGCAGGTCCTGGGGAGGCGTTTCCCTGCCGTGCCGGAGGTAGTCGCCGCTGAGGAGATTGTCGAGTGCGTCGACGTGGCCGCGGTTCCAGGTATCTTCCCAGATCTTCTGGATGAGCGCGCGACGGGATTCAGTGTGCGGCATCGGCCTTCTCCTTCTCGACGGGAGTCCTGCTCGGCTCGGTAGGGTTCTTGGTTTCGTGTCGCACGTCCGATGCCAACTCCTTCCCGAACGACACCGCCAGGCAGGCGATGATCGCCAGGAAGGGCAGCGATGTGACGATCACGGTGTTCTGCAGCGCGCTGAGGCCGCCGGCGAGCATCAGTGCGACCGCGGTGACGCCGGTGAGGATGCCCCACAGGACGAGGACGGAGCGGGGCGGTGCGAGTGAGCCGTTGGAGGTCATGGAGCCCAGCACATAGGTGTTGGAGTCCGCGCTTGTCACAAAGAAGATCACGGCCAACAGGACGGCGATTCCCGATGTGACCCCGGACAGGGGGAAGTGCTCCAGCGTCGCGAAGAAGGCGTTGCCGAAGTCGGCAGCGGTCTGCTTGGCGACGTCTCCGCCTTCGAACAGGTCCACATGTATGGCCGCGCCGCCGAACACCGCGAACCAGGTGAAGAAGGCGAGGCTCGGGACCGTCAGAACTCCCATGATGAATCCGCGAATCGTTCGGCCGCGGGAGATACGGGCGAGGAAGACGCCCACGAACGCTCCCCAGGAGACCCACCACGCCAGCATGAAGTAGGTCCACAACTGCATCCATGCCAGTCCGCCGAAGGCGGTGCCCTGCAGGCTCATCCGGAAGAAATCGCCGGCCCACACGCCGATCGATTCGATGTAGAGATTGATGAGGAAGACCGTGGGGCCGACGATCAGCATGAACACGAACATCACGACGGCCAGGGTGCTGCTGGTGTAACTCAGCACCTTGATCCCCTTGTTGATGCCGGTGACGGCCGACAGGGTGAAGACGGCGGTGATGGCCGCGATGATGACCACCTGGGCGACGGAGTTGACGGGCACGCCGAACAGCCGTCCCATCCCGTTGTTGATCTGCAGCGCTCCCAGCCCGAGGGAGGTGGCCGTGCCGAAGAGCGTGGCGAAGACGGCGAGGATGTCGATCGCCTTACCGGCCGGCCCGTTGACCCTGTTCCCGAGAATCGGCGTGAACAACTGGCTCACCAGAGGGCGCCGTCCCTTGCGATACGTCGAGTAGGCGATGGCGAGACCGAACACGGCGAAGACGGCCCAGGCGTGCAGACCCCAGTCGAAATAGGAGTACTGGAGCGCGCGGACTGCGGCCTCGTGGGTGTTCGGCTCGGCGAGTCCGTGCGGTGGTGCGGCCAGGTGCGAGATGGGCTCGGCGACGCCGTAGGAGACCAGTCCGATGCCCATCACGGCGCCGAGGAGCATCGCGGTCCAGGCCGGGGTGGAGAACTCCGGTCTGTCGGTGTCCTTGCCGAGCCGGATACCGCCCGCGGGGCTGAAGGCCAGGAACACCAAGAAGATCAGGATGCCCAGGGTGACGACCAGGTAGCTCCAGCCGAACGACGTGGTGACCCAGTTCAGGGAAGCGGCCGTGACCCGGTTGAGGTTCTCGGTGAAGAGAGCCGCCCAGGCGACGAAGACCGCGGCGACCCCGATCGATGTCCAGAAGACGGAGCCGAGCTCACCTGTCCTCAGGGGGCGTTGAAGCTGTCTGGACATGAAACTCCTCGCGTCGGGCGCCCACAGGCCGCACTGGCATACAAGACGGCTCCCACAGGGCCGCTGGTATGCAAGAGACCGTAAGTGACGTCACAGTCGTGGCGTCAAGGGTCGTGCAGCGATTTATACGTCCACCCTGCTGCCACTCCAGAAAATGCCCAGTTCAGAGCGGCCACGCAAAGCTTTCGACGCTCAACTCCTCGTACTCGTAGCTCGAAATCGACGGATCGACCTTGACCGCAGCGATACGGATACCTACGGTCTCTGCCATGCAAGAGAGTGATGCTGATCCCTCTGCTGAGCGGATCGGACTTCGTAAGCTCGTGACGTACCGAGACACCGTGGTGACCGAGGCGGGACGGGCTCCGGATCGCCCCGCGCAACGTGCCAGCGTGGCCGCGGTCCTGCGCAATCCATGGATCGACGCTGCGCCGCTCGCCGATCTCGCCCCGGAGCAGAGCCGGATCGGGCCCGTGCTGGCGAAGCTCCTCTCCGCCCGGCTCGCGCAGACGCTCGGCGGGGTGGACCGGATCGAGGCCTTCGGAAAGGCCGCGGTCGTCGGCACCGGCGGCGAGCTCGAACACGCCGGAGCGCTCATCCACACGCCGTTCTTCGGCAATCTGGTCCGCGAGCTGCTCAACGGCGAGTCGATCATCTGCTTCGCCGACACCCGGGCCGTAGCAGGCGAATCACTGGTCGTCCCCCTCTGGCACAAGACACATGCCCCGACGCGCAGCCACTACCAGACCATCAGCGCACGAGTCCCCGACGCCCCCCGGGCCGACGAGATCGTCGTCATCGCCGCCGCATCCACCGGTCCTCGCCCGCACCCCCGCATCGGGGACCGCAGGACGGACCCGGTCGTCACCACCCGCACCCTGGAGGAATCACTGTCATGAACGTCCGCAAGATGGTCACCGTCGTCGAGGAGATCCGGGCCGAAGGCGGTCGACCGGTCAGCCCGCCGGCCACCGTGGCCGTCGTGGCCGCCGTGATCGAGAACCCCTGGGCCGGTCAGGGCTTTGTCGAAGATCTCGCCCCGGGGATCGAGGCGAACGCCTCGGACATCGGCGCACTGCTCGCGCCCGCAGTGCTCGAGGCGTTGGGAGCCCCCGCCGAGGCGTACGGCAAGGCCGCCGTCGTCGGCCTCGGCAAGGCCGCCGTCGTCGGCCTCGACGGGGAGATCGAGCACGGGTCGGCACTGATCCACACCCTCAAGTTCGGTGACCACTTCCGCAAGGCTGCCAATGCGGGCACGCTCCTGCCCGCCGTCGAGAAGCGGGGCCCGGCCGGCGTCGTCTTCGACATCCCGCTCAAGCACATCACCGATGCGACGATCCGCTCCCACCACCAGTCCGTGGAGGTCCGGGTCGCCGACGCTCCGCACCCGGACGAAATCATCGTGGGGCTGGCCGCCGCGGCGCAGGGGCGGCCCCAGCAGCGACTGGCGGCCCTCTCGACCGAGCAGTAGTGGGAATGAGCAAGCCCACTCTCGTACTGCTGCACGGCGTCGGGCTCGACCGTACGATGTGGGAGCCCACCGCCGAGCTGGTGGCCGACCGCTTCACCCTCGTGACGCCCGACCTGCCCGGACACGGGCGGAACGACCCCGCTCCGGCAGGCACCACCCTTCGGGACCTGGCGCTCGGTGTCGCAGCCGAGATCCCTGAGGGGTCCCATCTGGTCGGCTTCTCCCTGGGGGCCCTGGTGGCCCAGTATCTGGCCCTTCACCGCCCGGACCGCGTCGCCACACTGACCTCGGTCAGTTCGGTGTGCCGTCGTACACCGGCGGAGCGGGCGAAAGTCCTCAAGCGCCTCGACGCGGCACGAGCCGACTTCCGGGCAGCGACCGCCGCTTCGCTGCGGCGGTGGTACGCGGGCACCGACGTCGCCGCAGAGTGGGTGCGCCGCACCGAGGCGACCCTGCTCGCCAACGACGTGGGGTCCTTCCGCGCGTGCTATCGGGTGTTCGCGACCGCTGACGCGGAAATCGGTCCCGCTCTGCCCCGCATCACCACCCCCGCCGTGGCGGTCACCGGCGAGAACGACCCGGGGTCGACACCCGAGATGACCCGGCGGCTCGCTGCGGCACTTCCGAACTGCAGATCCGTCGTCGTTCCCGAGGCACGCCACATGCTCCCTGTCCAACGCCCCGAGGCCCTCGTCGACTGCTTCACCACGCTCATCAGGGACAACACTCATGGCTGATCTCAAGAAGCTGCAGCACTTCATCGGCGGCGCGCACATCGAGCCGTCCTCCGGGGAGTACTTCGAGAGCACGAACCCGGCAACACGCCGGCCGCTCTACCAGGCGGCGAGAGGCAACGCCGCCGATGTCGAGCGAGCCGTGGCCGCAGCGAGAGAGACGTTCGAAGACCCGCGCTGGCGCGACCTCAGCCAGACCCGACGCGGGCACCTCCTGCGCCGGCTGGGAGATCTGATCGCACAGAACGCAGCGGACCTCGCGCGTATGGAGACGAGGGACAACGGCAAGCTGCTGCGCGAGATGCACGGGCAGTTGGCCGCCCTGCCCGAGTACTACCACTACTACGCCGGTCTGGCCGACAAGATCCACGGCGACGTCGTTCCGACCTCCGACCGGAGCGTTCTCAACTACACCTGCCGCGAGCCGCTCGGTGTGGTGGGCGCCATCACCCCGTGGAACTCTCCGATGACACTGACCAGCAGCAAGCTGGCGCCCGCGCTCTGCGCCGGGAACACCGTGGTGGTCAAGCCCTCGGAGCACACCTCGGCCGCGCTGCTCCGGCTCGCCGAACTCGCGCTGGAGGCCGGATTCCCGCCCGGCGCGGTCAACGTCGTCACCGGCTTCGGGGCGGAGGCCGGGCAAGCCCTCGTCGATCACCGTCACCTCGCGAAGATCTCGTTCACCGGCAGCACCGCCACCGGATCCCGTATCGCCGCAGCCGCAGCCGGCCGGTTCATCGGGTCGACGCTCGAGTTGGGCGGCAAGTCGCCCAACATCGTCTTCGAGGACGCGAACATCCCCAACGCCGCCATGGGGGTCGTCGCCGGCATCTTCGCCGCCGCAGGTCAGACCTGCATCGCCGGCAGCCGAGTGTTCGCACACCGGTCCGTCTACGACGAACTGCTCCAGCGCGTGTCCGAGCGGGCCGGGCGCATCCGCATGGGCGATCCGATGGAAGAGAGCACCGAGCTCGGCCCCCTGGCCTTCGAGGACCAGCGGGACAAGGTCGCCGGGTACGTCGATCTGGGGCGCAGCGAGGGGGCCCGCGTGCTCACGGGTGGCCGCCCCTCGGACGGCGGCCTCGGCGGCTACTTCTACGAGCCCACCATCTTGGTCGATGTGGACAACAGCATGCGCGTTGTGCGGGAGGAGATCTTCGGCCCGGTTCTCACGGTGATGCCGTTCGAGACCGAGGAGGAAGTCATCCGCCTCGCGAACGACACCGAGTACGGCCTCGCGGCGGGGGTGTGGACCTCCAACCTGGCCCGGGCCCATCGCATGGCCGCACGTCTGGAGGCAGGAACCGTGTGGGTCAACACCTACCGGGCCATGTCGCCGATGTCCCCGCGTCAGGGCTTCAAGGCCAGTGGCGCCGGTGTCGAGCACGGCACCGAGACGATCAAGGAGTACACGCGGCTCAAGAGCGTCTGGATCAACACCAGCGAAGAGCCCGTGGCCGACCCCTTCGTCATGCGGGGCTGACATGCCGCAGATCGACATCACCCTCGCCGAGGGACGCACTCCGGGTCAGCTCCGGGAGCTGATGCACGAGGTCCATGCCGCCGTTCTTCGCACCGTCGACACCAGGCCGGAGTACATCCGTGTCGTGGTCCGCGAGGTGCCGCGGACCCACTGGGCCACCGGCGATGTCTCTGTTGCCGAGATGGATGCCACGAGCCAGACCTCCCCCACCACCGACCGGCACGACAGCAGCGCCGCCGACGGGCAGCGCCCCCACCCCGCACACCAGGAGCAGCAGCCGTGAAGTTTTCCCTGTTCGCGCACATGGAACGCTGGGACGAGAGCGTGACGCCCTCCCAGCAGTTCGACAACCTCACCGAGCTCACGCAGATCGCCGAAGCGGGTGGCTTCAAAACGGTGTGGATCGGTGAGCACCACTCGATGGAGTTCGTCAGCTCCCCCAGCCCCATGCCGCAGCTCGCCCACCTGGCCGCGCGCACTTCGACGATCCGGCTCGGCGCCGGCACCATCGTCGCGCCCTTCTGGCACCCGGTCCGAGCTGCCGGTGAGACCGCGCTGCTGGATGTGATCAGCGGTGGCCGGGCCGAGATCGGGCTGGCACGCGGTGCCCACCAGTTCGAGTTCGACCGGTTGGCGGGCGGGCTGCCGGCAGCCGACGGGGGGAAGCATCTGCGCGAGTTGGTGCCGGCGGTCCGCGCCCTCTGGCAAGGCGACTACGCCCACGACGGGGACATCTGGCGGTTCCCCACGTCCACCAGTGTGCCCAAGCCGGTGCAACAGCCGACTCCCCCGATGTGGATCGCCGCACGTGACCCCGACTCGCACGACTTCGCCGTCGCCAACGGGTGCAACGTGATGGTTACTCCCCTGATGAAGGGCATCGAGGGGGTCGAGAACCTCGTGAACAAGTTCGAGACCGCGGTGGGCAACCACCCGGAGGTGCCCAGGCCCGAGCTCATGGTGCTGCGGCACACTCATGTGCACAGCCCTGAGGACCCCGACGGCTGGCGCCCGGCAGCCGAGGCGATCCAGCGCTACTACCGCACCTTCGACGCGTGGTTCGGCAACAAGCAGACTCCCGACAACGGGTTCCTGGACCCGAGCCCGGTCGAGAAGTTCGAGGGGCGCCCGGAGTTCGAGCTGGAATCCCTGCACAGGACCGCGATGATCGGCACTCCTGACGAGCTCGTCGAGCGGCTGCGCCGCTATGAGGAGTTGGGTATCGACGAGTACAGCTTCTGGATCGACAACAGCCTGCCGCACGAGGAGAAGCGCAGGTCACTGGAGATGTTCACCAAGGAAGTCGTGCCGGCCTTCCAGTGACCGGCACGTGACGCGCCGAACGCCCGTCTCGTCCTGGCCGCCCCGGCCCGTTCATGTCGTCAGCCGCTCATACGGTCGGCCGCTCTTGCGTCGTACGGGTACGCGCGGCCGGGGCGCATCCCCGTCGTACGGGTACGCGTGCGGCCGGGGCGGTCCGATCGGCCTGGGGACGGCGGCCCTCCGTCCCCGCGGAGCGAAGATTCCCGGCGGCGTGAGGGCAGCCGGGCACAAGGGCACACGGAGACTGGGTCTTCCGCATCTCCTGCTCTCTCCCTATTTGCCCGATTGGTCCTCGTGCCCATGGAGCCCTCGCGCGCTCTTTTTCCGCGTTCGAGGGTTGGCTTGAAACCGCCGGGCCGTTATCGTTCACGCACTTCACTCAATCGTTCAGCTGAACGAATAGCGCGGAGGACGGTTGCCCATGACCGAGGCCCACCGCCCAGGACGGCGGTCGCTGCTCGCCGGTGCCGCATGCCTCGGCGCTTCCTGGCTGGTGTCCGGATGTACGGGCACGGCGTCCGTCACCGCCCTGCCCGCGGCGGCGCCGAAGGGCGCTCCGGACCGGGGTGGCACCCTCCGGATAGCCCGCCCGCCCGCGTCGGACGCCGAGACCCTCGACCCCGCCGGCCCCCTGTCGGCGTACGAGTATCTGGGCGCCCTGTACAACCGTCTCGTCCGCGTCGACCCCGACGGCGGCCTCGTCCCCGACCTCGCCGAGTCGTGGGAAGCGGATTCCAAGGCCCGCACCTGGACATTCCGCCTCCGCAAAGGCGTCACCTTCCACAACGGCCACGCATTCACCTCGGCCGACGCGGCGTACACCCTGCGTCACATCCTCGACAAGGCGACGGCGTCCCCGCAGGCGGGCGTTCTCGCCCCGCTCATCGACCCGAAGACGCTGCGCACTCCCGACGCCCACACGCTCGTCGTCCCGCTGAAGTCGCCGCACGCCGAGTTCCCCAGCCTGCTGACGCACTACAACTGCTACGTCATCCCGGACGGGAGCGGGAGATCCATCGGCCGCACCGGCATCGGCACCGGCCCCTTCAGGCTGGAGTCGTTCACGCCCGCGGGCCCCGGCAGCGTCACCGCCTACCAGGATCACTGGGCCGGGCGTCCCGTTCTCGACGCCATCTCCTTCGCTTCGGTCGCCGACATGTCGGCCCGGGCGAACGCACTGCTGGCGGGCCAGGTCGACCTGCTCTCGCAGACCAACCTCGACTTCGCGACGGCCCGCGTGGTCGAGGCGTCGGACCGCGCCACCATCGCCCGTGTGAAGAACTCCCAGTGGTACGTGCTGCCGATGCTCACCACGGAGAAGCCCTTCACGGACGTACGCGTGCGCAAGGCGATGAAACTCGCCTACGACCCCGAGCACGTGGTCAAGGTCGCTCTTCAGGGCGCCGGCACCGCCGGCTGGGACAACCCGGTGCCGCCGGACGACCCGCTGCACATCCGCTCGCACCCCGAGCACGACCCCGACCGGGCCCGCCATCTGCTGAAGAAGGCGGGTCATGAGGGGCTGACCGTCGACCTTCACACCTCCTCCTACGACCCGCTGTTCACCCCCATGGCGCTGGCCTACCAGGACTCGGCGCGGCGGGCCGGGATCCGGGTCCGGGTGAAGACGGCCGCTGCGGACTCGTACTACACGCAGATCTGGATGAAAAAGCCGCTGATGGCGACCTACTGGTACACGGGCCGGCCCATCGACCAGCTCTTCACACAGATCTTCCGCAGCGGCTCGTCGTACAACGAGACGGCCTGGTCCGACAAGGACTTCGACGCGCTCATCGACCGAGCCCGCGCCGAGACCGACGACAAACGGCGCCGCGAGCTGTACGGCGAGGGGCAGACCATGGTGATCGAGAGGGGCGGGGCGATCACTCCGATGTTCGCCGACCGGCTCGTCGGGGTCTCCCGCAAAGTACGCGGATACGCCGAGCACGGGTTCGAGTTCGACTACCTCGCCATCGGCCTGAAGGGAGCCTGAGGATGCTCTCGTTCATCGCCCGCCGCACCATATCGGCCCTCGGCACCCTGCTGCTGGCCTCGGTCCTGGTCTTCCTCGCCGTCCAGGCCCTGCCCGGCGACGTGGCCACCAAGATTCTCGGCAAGGATGCCACGCCGGACGCCGTGGCCGGTCTGCGAGAGCAGATGGGCCTCGACCGGCCCGCCTGGGAGCGCTACCTGGACTGGGTCGGGTCGGCCCTGCACGGGGACTTCGGCACCTCCCTGGTCTCCGGGAAGCCCGTCGCCACCGAGACGGTCGCCCACCTCGGCAACTCCGCGCTGATCGCCCTGGTCACGGTCCTGTTCGCGGTGACCGGGTCCCTGGTGCTGGGCGTGCTCGCCGGTCTGTACCGCGACCGCTGGGCCGACCACCTGATCTCGACCGTCAGCCTCGTCGGCATGAGCATCCCCGAGTTCGTGGTCGCCACCGTGCTGGTGCTGTGCTTCTCGATCGCGCTGCCGTGGTTCCCCGCCGTCGTCCTGTACGGCCCCGACGCGAGCGTCGGTCAACTGCTGCCTGCCGTCTGGCTTCCCGCGCTCGCGCTGGCGACCGTCATGGCCGCCTACATCGTCCGCATGGCCCGGACGTCGGTCATCGATGTGATGGCGAGCGAGTACGTCACCACGGCCAGGCTCAAGGGCCTGTCCACCTGGCGGGTCGTCACCCGGCACGCCCTGCCCGGCGCGCTGCTGCCCACCCTGCATGTGATCGCCCTGAACGTGGCCTGGCTCGTGGGCGGGGTCGCCGTCGTCGAGAACGTCTTCAACTATCCGGGCATCGGCAAACTGCTGCTCACCTCGGTGCAGAACCGCGATCTGCCCGTCATTCAGGCCGTCGCGCTGATCAGTGCCGTCGTCTACGTCGTGTGCAACCTCGCCGCCGACCTCGGCTCCATGGCTCTGAACCCGAAGCTCCGTACGCGCGGGAGGACCCGATGACCGCCCTCGACCCCGCCCCGACCCCCGCGCCGGCAACCGCGCCCGCGCCCGCAAGGGGGCGCACCATCCGTACCTGGCGCACCCTGCGCTCCTCCCGTACCGCCGTCATCGGCCTCGCCGTCGTGGGCGTGCATGTGCTGCTCGCGCTGCTCGCCCCGCTGCTGACGCCGCACGACCCCGTTGCCAACAGCCCCTCGCACGCGCTTCTCGGTCCCGGCCGGGAGCACTGGGCCGGTACGGATCAGTACGGCAGGGACGTCCTCGCCCGGGTGCTGTACGGCGGCCGGTACGCGCTCGGCGTCTCCGCCGTCTCCACCGTCCTGGGGGTCGCCCTCGGTACGGTGATCGGCTGTGCGGCGGCCCTGCGCGGCGGCTGGTTCGACGACATCCTGAGCCGGGTGCTGGACGCGGTGCTCTCGGTCCCGGCGATCCTCGCGCTGCTGGTCGTCGTCACCGTGCTGGGTACCGGTTACCCGGTCATCATCTGCGCCGTCGCCGTGGTGTTCGTACCGCAGGTCGTGCGGGTGGTGCGCGGTGCGGCGCTCGCCGTCGTACCCGCCGACTACGTGACCGCGGCCCGCGCCCGGGGGGAGAGCACCTGGGCGATCCTGCGGCGGGAGGTCCTGCCCAACATCGTCGACGTGGTGTGCGTGGAATTCGCCATGCGGGCCTCCTGGGTCGTCCTGCTGATCTCCTCCCTGTCCTTCCTCGGCTTCGGCGCAGCCCCGCCGACCCCCGACTGGGGGCTCATGGTCGCCGAGAACCGCACCGCCATCACCGTCGTCCCGATGGCGAGCCTCGCGCCGATCATCGCCCTGGCCACGCTCGTGGTGGGGATCAACCTCGCGTCCGACGGCCTGTCCAAGGCCTGGGGCGTGGACCGGATCCGGGAGGGCTCCTGATGACCGCCCTCGTGTCCGTCAACTCGCTTTCCGTCTCCTACCGCTCGGGCGGCCAGGACGTGCCGGTCGTGCGGGAGGTGTCCTTCGAACTCCCCGAGGGGCGCACGCTCGCCCTCGTCGGCGAGTCCGGCAGCGGCAAGTCGACTGTCGCGGCCACCCTGCTCGGCCATCTGCGCCACGGCTCGCGTCTGGACGGCGGGGAAGTCCGGGTGGACGGCCACGACGTCTTCGCCCTCTCCCCCGGCACGTTGCGGCGGCTGCGCGGCGGAACCGTTGCGATGGTCGCCCAGAACGCCGGCCACTCGCTGACCCCGTCCATGCGCGTCGGGCGGCAGATCGCGGAGGCGGGCGGTGACGTCCCGGTGCTCGACCTGCTGGAGCAGGTCAGGCTGCCGAGGCCCGCCGAGCTGGCGCGCCGCTATCCGCACGAGCTGTCCGGCGGACAGCAGCAGCGGGTCTCCATCGCGATGGCCCTCGCGGCCCGCCCCCGGGTCCTTGTGCTCGACGAGCCCACGACCGGTCTCGACGTCGTCACCCAGCGCGGCATCCTCGACCTCGTCGCCGACCTGCGCGACGAACTCGGGCTGGCCGCCCTGCTGGTGAGCCACGACCTGGGCGTCGTCGCACGCATGGCCGACGAGGTGAGAGTGCTGCGGCTGGGCCGGACGGTGGAGTCGGCACCCACCCGAAGGCTCTTCTCCCGCCCCGAACACGCCTATACGAAGCGGCTGCTGGCCAGCGTGCCCCGACTGGCGGACGACGGACTCGCCCTGGTGAGCGAGTCCGGCGAGCGGGAGGTCCGCGCCAGAGCCGTGGTGCCTCCTGAGGCACCGGTGGCCGTCTCCGCCGACGACGTCACCGTCGACCACGGCTCGGTCCGCGCCGTGCACGGCGTCTCCTTCGAGCTCCGGTGCGGCGAGATCGTCGCCCTCGTCGGGGAGTCGGGCAGCGGTAAGTCCACCCTCGCGTGGGCACTCGCGGGCCTGCGCGCGCCCTCCGGCGGCACGATGACCCATCAGTCGGGCGATCTCACCCGCCCCGCGCGCAAACGTCCGCCGGGCCTGCGGCGCCGGGTGCAGCTGGTGTTCCAGAACGCCGACACCTCCCTCAACCCGCGCCGCTCGGTGGGCGACGCGATTCGCCGCCCGCTGCGTCTGTTCGGCACGGCGCCGACCCGGGAAGCGGCCACCGCACGGGCCCGTGAACTGGTGCGGGACGTCCAACTCGACCCGGCGCTCGCCGACCGGCTGCCCGCGCAGCTCTCCGGCGGCCAGCGGCAGCGGATCGGTATCGCCCGGGCACTGGCCGGCGAGCCGGACGTGTTGATCGCCGACGAGATCACCACAGCACTGGATGTCTCGGTACAGGCCGATGTACTGCGGCTGCTCGACGACCTGCGCAGGGAACGGCAATTGGCCTGCCTGTTCATCAGCCACGACCTGGCCGTCGTACGGGGCCTCGCCGACCGTGTCCTGGTCCTGCGTCACGGTGTGGTGGTGGAGGAGGGCCCCACCCAGGCCGTCTTCGCCGACCCCGGCCACCCCTACACCCGCGAGCTGATGGCCGCGGCCCTCGAACCCGATCCCGACGCACGGCCACCCGTGGACGACGTGCCCGACTGGGAGGACACAGCAGACGCCGACGGCGTCTGGACCGACCACGGCCACGGCCACCGCGTCCGCCGCTGGCGCCCCGCAAGCACCCCCCTCGTCGAAGGAGTTCCGTGAAGTACCGCGAGCGGTTCGAACGCCAGGTCGTGCGTGAGGACGTCTGGATCCCCACCCGGGACGGAAAGGTCCGGCTGCACGCGCGCATCTGGCGTCCGGCCGACGCGACGAGCGACCCCGTGCCCGCACTGCTGGAGTACCTCCCGTACCGCAAGAGCGACTGGACAGCCCCCCGGGACGCCCAGCGCCACCCCTGGTACGCGGGCCACGGCTACGCCTCCGTCCGGGTCGACATCCGGGGCCACGGCGACAGCGAGGGCGTACCGGGCGACGAGTACGACGCCCAGGAACTCGCCGACGGCGTCGACGTCGTCAACTGGCTGGCGGCACAGCCCTGGTGCACCGGCAAGGTCGGTATGTTCGGCATATCCTGGGGCGGGTTCAACGCGCTCCAGATCGCCGCCATGGCCCCCGCCCCCCTCAAGGCGATCGTGACGGTGTGCTCCACCGACGACCGCTACGACAACGACGTGCACTACACCGGCGGCGCCGTCCTCGGGATCGACATGCTCGCCTGGGCCGGCACCATGCTCGCCTTCGCCGCCCGCCCACCGGACCCGGCGCAGGTCGGCACCGACCGGTGGCTGCCGATGTGGCGCGAACGCCTCGAAGAGCTCGAACCCTTTCTGCACACCTGGCTGGCCCATCAGCAGCGGGACGACTACTGGCGGCACGGCAGCGTGTGCGAGGACTACGGAGCCGTCGACGCGGCGGTCCTGGCCGTCGGCGGCTGGAACGACCCCTACCGCGACACAGTGCTGCGGCTCGTCGAGCACCTTCCGCACGAGCGTGTCCGAGGACTGATCGGTCCCTGGTCCCACCAGTATCCGGACCGCGGACTGCCTCCCGGCCCCGCCATCGGCTTCCTCCAGGAGACCCTGCGCTGGTGGGACCAGCACCTCAAGGGCCGCGACACCGGTGTGATGGCCGAGCCGTTGCTGCGGGCCTGGATCAACGACCCTGTTCCACCCGCCACGTCCTACGACGTCATGCCGGGCCGCTGGATCGGCGAGACGGCCTGGCCTTCCCCGAGGGTGAGCCGGCAGGAACGCGCCCTGGGCACCGGCGAGGCGCCCCTGGTGATCGACTCCCCCCAGCACACCGGTGTCGACGCCGGCCGCTTCTTCCCCTTCGGCAACGCGAGCGACCTGCCACCCGACCAGCGGGAGGAGGACGGCCGCTCGGTCTGCTTCGACTCCGGGCCCCTGGACGGGCGCGTCGAGATCCTCGGCCGACCACGCGTCAGGCTCCGGCTGGACAGCTCCACGCCGCGCGGCCATGTGATCGCCCGCCTCTGCGACGTGGCCCCCGACGGCTCCTCCACCCTCGTCGCCCGAGGCGTGCTCAACCTCCTCAGCCGGCATGGCCGGGACCGGTCCGTCGAGTGGGTCCCGGGCACCTACGAGGACGTAGAGTTCGAGCTCGGTGCCACCGGTTACACCTTTCCGCCCGGTCATCGCGTCCGCGTCGCCGTCTCCAACACCTACTGGCCGTGGGTGTGGCCGCACGGCGAGCGCGGACAGCTGACCGTGATCCCCGCGCACAGCGCCCTCCTGCTGCCCGTGCGGGCGCCCGGAGAGGCGCCCGGAGCAGAAGAGCCGGTCCGCTTCGAGGAGCCCGAACAGGCACCGCCGCTCCCGGTGACGTACGACCTCCCGGACCGGCCGCGACCCGAACGGCTCGTCACCCACGATGTCGCGGCAGGCGAGTGGACCCTTGATGTCGACCCCCGCTACGGCGGCTCCCGCACCTTTCCGGACGGGCTGCGTTACGAGGAGAACGCCCGGGAGACGTACCGTATCCGCAGCGACGATCCACTGTCCGCCTCGGCCGTCTCCGCATGGACGATCCGGCTGACCCGCGGCGAGGAATGGGACGCCGAGATCGTCGCGCGGACGGAACTGAAGGCCACGACAGCGGAGTTCGTGATGGACAGCCACCTCCGGGCACGGGCGAACGGCCAGACCGTGGCCGAGCGCACCTGGCACCGCACCACCCCGAGGACGTCCGGATGACGGGCGGGAGAAGCCCGCGCCGCGCCGTCGCCGCCGCCGACCGCACCCGGCAGCCCACCGAGGTGCGCCGTCGCCTCATCGTCGAGGCGGCCGTGCCGCTGATCGCCGAGCGGGGCTCCTCCTCGGTCGGCGTGCGGGACGTCGCGGGTGCGGCCGGGGTGTCCGTGGGCACGGTCACCTACCAC